>JBBJNX010000326.1:0-3178 GCA_037721115.1 Candidatus Limnocylindria bacterium | reverse complement strand
CAGCAGGAGCGTGTGAAGCTGAAGGTCGGCCATAAAGTGAGCCTACAGCACCCCGGCATCGGTCATTTCGTGGCGTACTAGTCCGCGCCGAGGAAGTGGATGCTCACGTAAGGCTCATCGCCGATGACGACGGAGTCACGCCGCTCGTCGGGCTCATCGAAGCGGGTGGTCGCGGCGGTCTCTGGCATCGGTCAGTCTCCTTCGTCGTCATCGGTATAGAGATCGGGGTCGAGCAGCCAGGCGATCTCTCCACCACCCGGCTCCGGCACGCCATAGAACTCGACGCATGCCAGACCACCCTTCCGCATGCGGACCGATGCAGCGCCGGTCAGCTCGACCATGGCGCTCGAGAGGTCAGGCTCATGGCCGACGAACATCACGCGCCGGGCATTCGGGTGCGCAGCCATGGCACGCGCCAGATCACCCCACGAGGCGCCAGGGCGGAGGCGGTCGTCGGTGGTCGGTTCACCGCCGATCGCGTCGCAGAACAGCTGGGCCGTCTGAAGGGCGCGCGGCAGCGGCGAGCTGATCACGATGTCGGGGCGCAGGTTGAGCCGACGCCAGAGCGGCGCGGCGGAACGAAGCGCGGCGACTCCCTTCGGCGACAGCTCGCGGGCGTCGTCATTCATCGCTTGCGGCGAACCGGCCTTGCCGTGGCGGAGGAAATAGAGGATCACACCACGGTCGTCGCGCTGCTGCCGTCGTCCGGGGTCGGGTCATCACTCGCGCCGCCGCGCCGGCCACTGTGGCCGATCGCCACCCCGCGGGCATGGCCCGTGCGCTGGACGAGAACCCGGCCGGCGCTCATCGCATCGGCCTTGGGTAGCGTGATCGAGAGAACGCCATTGCCGTAGGTCAAGTTCGCGCGCGTCGCGTCGACCGCTCGCGGCAGCTCGATGGTCCGCTCGTATGGTCCGTACGACCATTCGCGCAGCAGGTAGTCGATCCGCTCCTGCCCCTCGCCGTGCTGCGCGGCTCGGACCGTGAGCTGCCCATCATCGGTGACGTCGATGCTGATGTCCTCTGGCGCAACTCCTGGCATGGGCGCCACGACCATGAGCTCGCGGTCGTTTTCGAAGAGGTTGATGGGAACGGCGATTGGATCGGTCATGGCGTCGAGTCTCCCAGGATCAATGTCGAACGGCATCGGCGCCGATCGTCGTTGTGAATGATCAGCAAGCAGCGCACCACCCCGAGGCTCAGGTCCCGCGCCGATAGATGAGGCCGTGAGGCACAGTGACGGGGATGCGTGCCATGCGGCCTCACCAATCGAGCAAGGCGGCGCTGGAAAGCGGCTCCGCGTGCGCCACTGCCCGATAGGTCGGCACACGGGTCGAGCATCGTCCCCTCAGTCGGGGAATGCTTCGGGGCCGCGCTCCGCGAGCTCGCGCGCGTGCTCCGCACCATCGGTGGGCGGCATCCACGAATATGGGTACCGATCGTCCTCCAGCGCCGACGCCTGACGGGTGAGATGAAGCGGATGGAACGTGTCGATCATGACCGCCAGCTCCTCGGTCGCCTCCTTGCCGATGCTCGCCTCAACCGAACCCGGGTGCGGCCCGTGCGGAATGCCCGCTGGGTGAATCGTGAAGGACGAAATATCCACGCCGCGGCGCGACATGAAGTTGCCGGCGACGTAGTAGATGACCTCGTCGCTGTTGATGTTGCTGTGGTTATACGGGGCGGGAATGGCGAGCGGGTGATAGTCGAACTTGCGCGGGACGAACGAGCAGATCACATAGTTGCGCGGCTGGAAGGTGAGATGCACCGGCGGCGGCTGATGGACGCGCCCGGTGATCGGCTCGAAATCGCCGATGTTGAAGGCGAACGGCCACAGGTGGCCATCCCAGCCCACCAGGTCGAACGGGTGATGCTTGTAGTGGTAGGCCGTGACGCGGCCGCGGGTCTTGACCTCGATCACGTAGTCGCCGGAGTCCAGGTTCGGCGCCATCTCGGCCGGCGGTCGGATATCGCGCTCGCAGAACGGGGAGTGCTCGAGCAGCTGCCCGAAGTCGTTCCGGTAGCGCTTCGGCGGCACGATGCTCGACGGCGACTCCACCCACAACATCCGCTGATCGTCGCTGCCGGGCACGAGCCGGAACGTCGTGCCGATCGGGATCACCAGGTAATCGCCTGGCCCGTAATCGATCGGCCCGAAATTGGTTTCGAGGGTGCCGGTGCCGCTGTGGACGAAGTACATCTCATCGGCTTCGCCGTTGCGGTAGAAGCGCTCCATCGGCTCGGCGGGGAGGGCCACGCCGAAGGTTACGTCCGAGTTGTAGAACAGCGGGACGCGTCCGGTCAGTCCGTCCCCACTGGCTGGAAGGTCCTTCGTATTGACCAGCCGATGCCGATGCGGCCCGGACGCCTCATCCTCGCTCTGCTCGATCAGCACATCACGCACTTTTTCGATCTGGTGCGTCTGGGTGGGCGGAGTGTGGTGGTAGAGGAGGCTGGCGCGACCGCTGAAGCCCTCGACACCGAACAGCTCCTCGGCGTACAGGCCGCCGTCGGGCTTACGGAATTGCGTGTGGCGCTTGTGCGGCACGTCGCCGCGCTGGACGTAGAACATGTGTGCATTATCGCCTTACGAGCGACGCGGGCATTGGCCAATCCCTTGCATTGGTTTGGCGCGTGAAGGTCTCCAGGCTGCTCATCCAGATCACGTCCGGGCTCTGGTTCGTCCCCGTACTGTGCGTGATCGCGGGAGCGCTTCTCTCATTCGGGACGATTTCACTCGACCGCCTCTTCAACTATGAAGCGATTCCGAGCGGAATCATCGGCGGTCCCGACGCCGCAACGTCAATTCTGCAGACGATTGCCAACTCGATGGTGAGCCTGACGGCCCTGGTGCTGACCATCACGATGGTTGTCGTTCAGCTGGCCATGGGCCAATTCTCACCGCGCATCGTGCAGCGAATTCTCCAGGACAAGCCGAGCCAGTTTGCGATCGGCCTGTTCGCCGCAACGTTCGTGCACGCCATCCTGGCGCTTCGCGAAGTCACCAACAGCGGCGACGGCGGCGGTCAGGTGCCGGGAATCGCCGTGATCACGGCCTTCGTGTTGGTCGTCGCCAGCGTTGCTGTGCTGGTCATCTACGTCAACCACATTGGCCAGTCGTTGCGCGTCTCGGCGCTCATCGAGCTGGTCGGCAAGGACACCCGGAAGCTTCTCGATC
>JBBJNX010000024.1:0-11987 GCA_037721115.1 Candidatus Limnocylindria bacterium | reverse complement strand
TGGCCCTCAACGGCTGGGAGTCGGGCGGCGGCTCGATCCGCATCCACCAGCGCGAGCTGCTCGAGAAGTCGTTCGCGCTCATGGGCCACACCATCGATGGCATGCGTGACCAGTTCGGCGCCCTGCTCGACGCCCTCGAGTACGGCGCCCCGCCGCACGGCGGGATCGCCATCGGTCTCGACCGATGGGCAGCCCTCTACGCCGAGGTCGACAACATTCGCGAAGTCATGGCCTTCCCGAAGACCCAGTCGGGGACGGATCTCATGATGGATGCCCCCTCGCCGATCACGCAGAAGCAGCTCGATGAGCTGGGGCTCAGCGTGGCCGTCGAGGTTCAGTAACCGTTTCCACATTCGCTGCATTGGGAGTCGGATTCATGGACCCGTTCGCGCCCTACCAGACAGAGCTCGTCAAGATCGCGGATCGCTTGGCCGGTCGGCCCGAAGCGCAGGATGATTCCGCCTATCTGCGCCGGTTCAGAACCATCTATCGCCATCTCGCGACGTCGGTGGTTGGCGTATCGATCGAGTCCGGAATGCTCGGCGCGATGGGAATGGGGATGCCTCAAGGGTTTCCGCAGCCGAGCGCGAGCGAGCTTCTCCAGAAGACCGACGGTGAGCTGGACCACCTTGCCGGCTGATGGCTAGACCAATGGAGCGGTTTGGCCTCCACGGCTCCCTGCTCGCCACGCCGGGGCAGCGAGACGCCCTGGTCACTCACATGCTGGAGGCGGCGCGCCTGATGCAGGATGCGCCCGGCTGCGAGCTCTACCTCGTCAGCACATCGGAGACCGATGATGACGACGCCGTCTGGATCACCGAGATCTGGCGGACAGAGGCCGACCACGACGCCTCGCTCTCGCTGCCTGGCGTCCCCGAGCTGATCGGCCGCGCGCGTCCCCTCATCGCCGAAATGGGAGACTCGCAGCGCCTGCGTGTTCTCGGCGAGGGTCGACCGGGCTGAGCTGGCGGTGGCGCATCGTCGTGTCGTTGGCCACCTTGCTCGTCGGCTCGGGATGCTCCGGGTTGCCCGAGGTCGCCCCGATCGTCGGGCCGGCTGATCCGGGGGCAGAGATGCGGCCAGACCTGATCGTCGCGGATCCCGAGGTCATCCCGCCGGGCGGCATTGTCGCCCTGACGGATCAGTCGTCCGCTGGGAGGTAACTTCCATCGGCGTCGTGCGTTTCGCTACCGGTCAGGGCGGGGTTGAAGACGCAGACCAGTCGCAGGGGCGAGATCACGCGGATCGAGTGACGATCGTGTTCCGGCGCATAGACCGATCCTGGACCGATGCGGTGCACGACACCGGTGTCGCGCTCGGTGATCTCCGCCTCGCCCTCGATGCAGTAGCAGGCCTCGTTGTGATGCTTGTACCAGAGGTCCATCTCAGCCCCGCCGTCGACGGTCGTTTCCGACAGCGAGAAGCCGAGACCGTCGTCGCGCACCAATAGCCGTTGCGCGCGCCATCCCTCGCCGCGCACATCGAGCTCCGTGCCGTTGATCTCTTCCAGGGTCCGAACGATCATGTGCCGCTCTCCTTGCTCCGGGACGTTGCCATGTTCCGCTGACGTCGATCTTAGGCGGCCGCGGCGAGCGCCAACCAGGTTAGCGTTGTGACCGATGGGTGACGGTTCCTCGGTCGAATGGCTACCTGGCTTGGCATGGCGACCGAGGACCGGGCGAATCGGTCCGTCGGCCGGTCGTAGCGCCAACCTGATTGGCAGCCGCGTGCCGCGTCGTTTCTGACGCCGATCACATCGGTGGATGGCAACTTCCAGCGGCACGAGCGCGCTCTAAACGGCCCACGGCTATCATCAAGGCATGGCCGTCTATCTCGACCACGCCGCAACCTCACCCCTGCTCCCGGAGGTGCTGGAAGCGATGTTGCCGTACCTCACGACGCACGGCGGCAATCCCTCGAGCCTGCATGCGTCGGGTCGCCGCGCACGGCAGGGGATCGACGAAGCGCGCGAGATCATCGCGCAGGGGATCGGCGCACAGCCTCGTGAGATCGTTTTCACCGCCGGCGGCACTGAGGCCGACAACTTGGCCATCAAGGGCGTCGGGTGGGCGGCGACGTCGCGGGGTCGCCATGTCATCACCACCGCCGTCGAGCACAAGGCCGTTCTGAATGCGACTGCCATTCTCGAGCGCAGCGGCTTCGAGGTGACCGTTCTGCCGGTTGACGCGGACGGCCGCGTGGACCCGATCGACGTCGCCGCGGCCATGACCGAGCGCACGACGCTGGTGAGCGTGATGGCTGCCAACAACGAGGTCGGGACCATTCAGCCGGTCGCGGCCATCGGCGAGATCGTGCGCGGACACGGCGCGAAGTTCCACGTCGATGCGGTGCAGTTCGCGGCCCACGAGGCCATCGATGTCGACGCCTGGCAGGCTGATCTTGTCAGCCTATCGGCGCATAAGCTGGGTGGGCCGCAGGGCGTCGGGGCGCTCTTCGTCAGACGGGGAATCCAGATGCTTCCACAGATCCAGGGAGGGTCGCAGGAGCGACAGCGCCGAGCAGGGACGGAGAACGTGGCGGGCATTGTCGGCTTCGGAGCCGCGTATCGGCGGCTTGGCTCGGATGCGGGTGAGCCCGATCGGCTGCGCGCCCTGAGCGGGCGTCTGCTTCAGGGCCTGCTTGCGTTCGATGGGGTGACGCTGACCGGCCATCCGGAGAATCGGCTGCCGAATAACGTGAGCGTCGTGATTGACGGCGTGGAAGGTGGCGACCTGGTTGCGGCGCTCGACCTCGAGGGAATCGAGAGCTCGACCGGCAGCGCCTGCACGTCGGGTAACACCGAGCCAAGTCACGTGCTGCTGGCGCTGGGCATCGAGCCACATCTTGCGCACGGCTCACTGCGCCTGACGCTCGGCCCGGAAACCTCCGAGGCCGATATCGATGCCACGCTGGCGGCTCTGCACACCGTACTGCCCCGCCTGCGAAACATCTCGGGTGTTCGGCCGAAGGCGACCGTGCCCGCATGAGCCGGATCGTGGCCGCCATGAGCGGTGGCGTGGATTCATCGGTCGCCGCGGCGCTGCTGGCGCGCGAACGCGGAGACGACGAAGTGATCGGTGTCTGGATGCGCACCCACGGCGACATGCCGGAGGGCTACGAGCTGTCGCGATCGTGCTGCTCTCCGGATGCGGCGGATGACGCTCGGCGCGTGGCGCAGCTGATCGACATCCCGTTCTTCACGCTCAACGTGGAGAAGGAGTTTGGGGCGCGGGTGATCGACGCGTTCGTCGACTCCTATCTCGAGGGCTCGACGCCCAACCCCTGCCAGGCATGCAACCAGTACATCAAGTTCGACGAGCTCCTTCGCCGTGGCCTGGCCGCCTATGGGGCCGATGCGGTCGCTACCGGCCATTACGCTCGCCTCGAGCATCGAGATGGACGTTGGCGCCTCATGCGCGCCGCCGATGCGGACAAGGATCAGACATATTTCCTGTGGGTGCTCGACCAGGAGCAGCTGTCGCGCACGCAGTTTCCGCTGGGTGATCTCACGAAGCCGCAGGTGCGCGCCATCGCCGCGGATCTGACGCTGCCAACAGCGCAGAAGCCGGAGAGCCAGGAGATCTGCTTCGTGCCGCTGGGCGACTACCGAACGCTCCTCGAAGAGCGGCGCGGGTACGCCGGCGACCCCGGTCCCATCATCGACGCCGATGGCACCCGCGTCGGCACCCATACCGGGTACGCGCACTACACGGTCGGCCAACGCCACGGGTTGGGCGTCGCGCTCGGCGAGGCGGTCTACGTGCGCGAGGTGCAGCCTGCCACGAACACGGTGGTGATCGGCCGCCGTGCGGAAGTGGCGCAGCATACCTTCACCGTCGACGGCGCGCGGTTCACCGCCGGCGATGCACCGAAGGAGCGCTTTGACGCATCGGTCCGGATTCGGCATCGGGCTCCCGACGTGCCGGCTGAGATCACGATGGTCGGCCGGGATCGGTTCCTGGTCGAAAGCGCCGAGCCGGTCTGGGCACCGGCACCCGGCCAGGGCGCCGTCCTGTACGACGGCGCGGAGTGCCTGGGTGGGGGTCGCATCGTTCGCTCCGACGGTTAGGGCCATCCGTGCCGATGCCACCCTGGCTGATCTGGTTTCCCCTCTTGGCGCTCATCAACCTCCTGGTCTTCGTAGCGGTCCGGGGGCGGTGGGGGAAGAGCGTCGTGGCGCTGGCGGTCGCGGCGGGGGTGGGGGTCGTCATCGGAGATCAGGTTGCCGCGAGGACCGGCCTTGAGGTGCTGCGCATCGGCGATATGCATATCGTCGCCGCTTCGGTTGGCGCTCAGGTCTTGATGCTCGCCCTGTCGCTGCTCACCGCGCTCGGACCGATTCGGATCGAGGAGTAACGCGTACCGGTGTAGAGTCGGACGATGGACACCGCTCTCGCCATCTTCAATATCGGCGCCGGCCTTGGCGTGCTGGCGGCCGGCGGTGCGCTGATATACCTGGCCTGGCAGACGACCCCGCTCATCAAGGAGTCGCGCGCGCTGGCGACGGACCTTCGGCGCCTGACTCGCGCAACCGATACCGAGCTGAGGCCGATACTCACCCATGCTCGTGAGCTGACGAGCAATGTCGAGGTGCTGAGCGAGGACGTCGCCGTCAAGCTGGATCGGTTGACCGATCTCATGAATTCGCTCCAGCACAGCCTTGAGACCGTTCAGATCACCGCCAGCCCGCGACGATCCGAGGCGCGATCGGTAGAATCACTGGAAACACGAGAGGATTCATCCCACTCATGAAGGACTCCGGATTCGGCAGCTTCCTGGCAGGTGCCGTGATCGGCGGGCTCGTCGGCGCGGCGCTCGGCCTCATCCTGGCCCCGCAGACAGGCGAGGAGTTCCGGGAGCACGTCAACGATTTTGTCGACAACAAGCGCGCGGAGATCGGCGATGCGGTGACCGAAGGTCGCCAGGCCGCGGAGCAGGCCCGTGCCGACATGGTCACCGACTTCGACGCCCATGCCGACACTCAGGCCGAGGGCGCCGCCTCCTGACCTCGACCTGACCACAACGAGCACAGATCACGCACAACGAGGAGCCGGTGGGTCGCCGGCTCTCGTCGTGAACGAAGGGTGAACCGATGCAGCCGATGAGCGCGGCCGAGATCCGCGAGCGCTTCCAGCGCTTCTTCGAGGAGCGTGGCCACACGCGCGTGCCATCGGCGCCGATCCTGGCCAGGGACGATCCAACGCTGCTCTTCGTCAACTCCGGCATGGCGCCCTTCAAGCGCGTCCTCACCGGCGAGGAGAAACGTGACTACGTGCGTGCTGTGGATTCGCAGCTCTGCCTCCGAGTGGCCGGCAAGCACAATGACTTCGAGGAGGTCGGTCGCACGCCGCGCCACCAGACCCTGTTCGAGATGCTCGGCAACTGGAGCTTCGGCGATTACTTCAAGCGGGAGGCCATCCATTGGGCTTGGGAGTTCCTGACGAAGGAGATGGGCCTGGATCCGGCGCGGATTGCGGCCACCGTCTACACCGATGACGACGTTGCCCACCAGGTCTGGTCCGAGGAGATCGGTCTGCCGGCCGAACGATTGGTTCGGTGGGGAGATATCGCGGCGGGCGACGAGAAGAATTTCTGGCGCATGGGCGACACCGGGCCATGCGGCCCCTGCAGCGAGCTTCATTACGATCGTGGGGCGCACCTTTCGGAGGGGCCGGATTGCGTTCCGGACCATTCCGAGCATTGTCCGCGCTGGCTCGAGATCTGGAATCTCGTGTTCATGGAGTTCGACCGGTCAGCGGACGGCACGCTCACCCCACTGCCGTTCAAGAGCGTCGACACGGGACTCGGCCTCGAGCGGCTGACCTCCGTCATGCAGGGAGTCGATTCGAACTACCGGACCGACCTGTTCGTGCCGATCATCGAGAGCCTGGCCGCGTTCATCGGTCATGACCCCGAGGCACTTGAGAGCGAACGGTTCAGCTACCAGGTCGTCGCCGATCACTCGCGCGCCATGACCTTCCTGCTGGCCGAGGGCGTGACGCCATCGAACGAGGGCCCGGGTTATGTGCTCCGCCGGATCATCCGCCGCGCGGTGCGCCATGGGCGACTGCTTGGCATCAAGGGGCCGTATTTGCGCGAGACTGCCGGAGTCGTGATCGAGCTCATGGGCGACGTATATACGTATATACAATCCGGTGCCGATGGGATCCTCGACGCGATCGCGGCAGAGGAGGAGAAGTTCGCGCGCACCCTGGAGTCCGGCAGTGCGCGCCTCGACGAGCTGGTCGCCGCCGCCGGCATCATCAGCGGCGCCGATGCGTTCCGCCTGCACGACACGTTCGGCTTTCCGATCGACCTGACCATCGAGATGGCGGCGGAGCGCGGTGTGAGCGTGGATCGCGCCGGCTTCGACGTGGCGATGACCGAGCAGCGAGAGCGGTCGCGCGGCGAGAAACGGGGTGGGCTGAAACTGGATCCCGAGGTCGCCGCGCTCCGCAGTGAATTCATCGGCTATCCGAACGAGACGAGCGCGGATGAGCTCCGCGTCCTGGCCGTCGTGGCGGGCGACGCAATGGCGATCATCCTCGATCGGACCCCCTTCTACGCGGAGGGCGGCGGACAGATCGGGGATCGCGGTGAGCTGATCGGCGTCAATGGCCGGCTTCGTGTCGATGACACGCAGCGTTCGGGTGACGCCATCGCGCACCTCGGCGAGCTGTCCGGCGAGATTGCGGTTGGCGATGTCGTGCGAGCCGAGGTGGACGATGTTCGTCGCTGGGGAGCGGCGCGAAACCATACCGGCACGCATCTGATGCACCGGGCGCTTCGCGATGTCCTCGGCGAGCAGGCGAAGCAGGCAGGCTCGTGGGTCGGGCCGGAGGCGCTGCGTTTCGACTTTCCCGCTCAGGCCGCGACGCCACGCGAGGCGCTGCGCGAGATCGAGCGGCTGGTCAATGCGCAGGTGCGTCGCAATGCTCCGGTGCATCCGGAGTGGATGAAGATGGAAGACGCGCAGGCGCTCGGCGCCGATATGTTCTTCGGCGAGAAGTATCTGCCGGAGTCCGTGCGCGTCGTCCAGGTGGACGGGTACAGCAAGGAGCTGTGCGGCGGGACACACGTGGCGGCCACCGGTCAGATCGGGCAGCTGGTCATCACCGGCGAATCAAGCATCGGGGCCGGGCTGCGACGGATCGAGGCCGTGACGGGTGAGGCGGCGGCCGAGCTGGTCGGAACCAGGCTCGAGGCACTGCGCACCGTCGCTCAACTGCTCGGGGAGCGCGAGGAGAACGTTCCGCAGCGCGTCGAGGCGCTTCTTGCGCGACTCCGGGACGCCGAGAAGGCAGCGAAGGCCCCGCGAACTGCGGCCGCTCGTCTCGACGGTGTCGCGACCTTGCAGGGCGCGCAGGACGCTGGAGGGGCGAAGGTCATCATCCAGGCATTTCCGGACGCCGATGCAAATGCGCTGCGCGGCCTCGCCGACGATCTGCGCGGCATGACCGGCCGCTTCGTGCTCGTCGCCACCGGAGCCGCGGACGGCAAGCCATCGATCCTCGTCGCCGCCAGCCGCGATCTTGCCTCGGAGGGCTTTGATGCCGGCGCCGTCGTGCGCGAGACTGCGCCGCTCATCGGTGGGGGCGGTGGCGGTCGAGCGGACCTCGCCCAGGCTGGTGGTCGGGACGCCTCGCGCCTCAATGATGCCCTGCGGGAGGCCGGGCGCCTGGCGCTCGAGGCTCTCAAGCGGATCGAGACGGCCTGACACGATCAGGGTGACGGCCGTGCAGCAGCTTCGGGACCGCGTGCGAGTGCTGTTTCGCAGCGCGGCACGACCCGGCGGCAGTCCCGCAATTGCCGCGCTCGACATCGGCACCGAGTACGCCAAGGCGCTGGTCCTGTCCGTGGAGCGCGACGCCGAGGGCCGGCTCGGGGGCATCGTGCGTGGCAGTGGCAGGCGACGCCAAGGCCTGTCACACATGCAGTCGGGGACCGTGAGCGATATCGACGCGGTGGTCGCGAATTGTCGTGCCGCCATGGACGAGGCGCGCGCCATGTCCGGACGGCGACCGACGGCCGCGGTGATCGGCATTGCCGGCGAGCTGGTCAAGGGCGCCACGAGCACGCTGACCATGCGACGCGACGACCCGCGTGCACCGCTGGGTGAGCCGGAGCTGGAGCGGATCGTGATGCGAGCGCAGGAATCTGCGCTCCGCGAAGCGGAAGAGCGGATCCGCTGGGAATCCGGCATGGATCGTCTCGACGTGCGGCTCGTGCATGCCGCCATCGTCGAGATGACAATTGATGGTTACCCGGTGAGCAATCCCATCGGCTTCACCGGCGCGCAGGTCGAGCTGCACCTGTTCAATGCCTTCGCGCCGATGGTCCACCTTGGCGCGCTCCAGTCGGTGGCCAACGCCCTGGAGCTCGAGCTGCTCGGCGTGATCGCCGAGCCTTACGCGGTGGCGACGTGTCTCGATCCGGGGGAGCTCGGCGATGTGGGCGCCGTGTTCGTCGACATCGGGGGCGGGACGACCGACGTGGCGCTCGTTCGCGGTGGGGGCATCGCTGGCACCAAGATGCTGGCGCTCGGTGGGCGTGCCTTCACCAAAGGCCTGGCCGAGCGGCTCGGCGTCTCGTTCAGGGAGGCCGAGGCCGTCAAGCTGGCGGTCGGAAGCAGCGGACGCGCCGACGTGGCCGATGTCCTGCTGGAGGACGCGCGCACCTGGCGCTCGGGGGTCGAGCTCATGATCGGCGACCTTGCCGGTGATGACCTGCTGCCGGGCCGCATCCTGCTGTGCGGAGGCGGGGCTGATCTCCCCCAGGTGCGCCAGGTTCTCGCGGAAGATGGCTGGTGGAGCCGACTCCCGTTCTCGCGACGACCCAAGGTGCGGGCACTGGGTCCGGATGAGGTGATGGGGTTGCGTGACGCGACCGGCGCTCCCGGAACGCGGCAGGACGTGACGCCGATGGCCCTCGCCCATCAGGCGCTCATCCTCGACGCCGGGGCATCGGCGGTGGATCGTGCCATGCGCGGCGCGGTGCGCGAGATGGCCCTGTGACCGGCGAAGCGACACTGATCTATCTCGAGGCCGATGATGAAGTTACATCGGTCGTCCGTCGCCTGCGCGATACGAATGCGGAACGGATCGTCGTCGTGGTGCCCGGTCGTTCGCGTGCGACGTCGAGCGTGGTGGCGCTCAGGCTGCTCGCGCGGGCCGCGCACGAGGCCGAGCGCGGGTTGGCCGTGGTCGGAGACGGGCTCACCCGTTCGCTTGCGGCCGAGGCCGGGCTCGATTCATACGCATCGATCGAGGATGCACGCAATGCCGTTCCGATGGAGCCCATCGAGGCACGGACGAAACGCGCTTCGATCCACATCGTGCGCGGCGATGCGTCGGCCGAGACCGCCCCGGTGCCCGTCGCGCCGGTCCCGGCGCTGGCGGCGTGGAGCGATGATCCGACGCAAGTGCGGACCCGGCCGACGCCCGCAATTCCCGACCAGCGGAAGCCGTATCGGCAGCGGCGGTCCTTCCGCGCGGTTGCATGGGGGCTGGGGGTCCTCGCCGTGCTGCTCATCGGCGCAGGCGTCCTGGGCGCCGTCGTTCTTCCCGCTGCAACTGTTTCGATCATGCCCGGCAGCGAGCAGATCGATCCCGCGTCATACCAGATTCGCATCGATGATCCCGACCGCCTGGAGGGAACGGTCGACGCCGACGCGCAGGTGACCGCGACCGGCACCTACCCGATTCAGGCCGCCGCCACGGTTGTGGTGGTCTTCCGAAACTTCAATACGCTGGACGTGTCTGTCAGTGAGGGCACCCTGGTTGCTGCCGGCGAACAGGCGTTCAAGACATCGGCCGATATCGTGGTGAACGCCGGAAGGCTCACCGCTGAAGGGACGATCGAGGCGGGGGAGGGGTCAGCGGATGCTGTTGCAGCGGCGGTCGGGCCCGCGGCCAACGTTTCGGCGGACGCGATCGGCATGATCCTCAGCCAGGAGGTTGCCATGCGGTTGCGCGGCTTTCCGAACAACCAGCAACAATTGGTCACGAACCCGGAGTCGGCTTCCGGTGGCGTCGATACCTCCGGTCCCGAGATCACGCAGCAGGACGTCGACAACGCCCAGGCCTCGCTGCTCGCGGCGCTCGACGTTGCGCTGGCCGCTGCGCTCGAGCCGACCGGTGACGCGATCTTCGCCGATTCAGCGGAGGCGCCGCGTCCGGTCATCGAAGGAATCGCGGATCTCGTGGGGATGCGCGATCAGGAGGCGGCCGAAATCAGTGGGACGCTGGCGTACGATCGCCTGATCGTCGACCGCGACGAGGTCGTTGCTCTCGCCCGCGAACGCCTGGTCGGCGATAGCATGATCGTGCCGGAGGGTCACGAGCTCCTCCCGGCCGTGTCAGAGGTGCGCGTCGGCCAGGCGCGACGGGATGCCGACACCCTGGTGGTCGAGGCGACTGTCAGCGGCGCGTCGACCCCGGTCATCGATCGCGGCGAGGTGATCGGCCGCGTGCAGGGCCAGCACATCGACGAGGCCCGTGCGGCACTGGCCGACCTGGGCGATCCGACGATCGAGCTGTGGCCAGGCTGGGTCACATCGGTCCCTGGGCTGGACTGGCGCATCGAGGTCACGATCGTCGGCGAGGGCAGCGGGCCGTCGTCCACGGCGTCGAGCGCGCCGTGACGCGGATCATCGGTCTCGATCATGGCAGCCGACGCATCGGCGTGGCGGTCGGCGACACGGAGACCGGAATGGCCTTCGCGCGTCCGGCCCTCCTGCGGCGCAACCTGGTCACCGATCTCGCGGCCATCGGCGAGCTGGTGGCCGCCGAAGCTGTGCGGTTGGTCGTCATCGGCCTGCCATTCAACATGGACGGGACGGAGGGAGAGCAGGCCGCCGCCGCTCGAACCTTTGGCGAGCAGGTGGCCCTGAGTGGCATCGGCGTGGTTTACGAGGATGAACGGCTCAGCTCGTGGGAGGCCGGAGAGCGACTTTCAGAGGCTGGCAGGCAACCGCGGCGCGAGCGTGGCGAGCTGGACTCAGCGGCAGCCCGCGTGATCCTGCAACAATACCTCGACGCCCGTCGCCGGACGGCAGCCCTCGAGGAGACTGAATGAGCCGACGCCCAGCGCCCATGGGAGAGTGGGAGGAGCGCCGCAACGCCCGCATTCGCCAGCTGCGCGAGCAGCGCGAAGGGCCGATGCGCCGTCGCCGCCGCGTTCAGCCGCTGCTGCTGGTCATCTGGATGGCAGGCTCCATCGCGCTGCTCGGCTTCCTGCTCATCTTCGGCTTCAATACCGTGTTCGCGCCGCGCGTGATGGCCTGGGTCGAACAGAACCCCGGCGCAATCGAGCACGGCGTCGTCGAGGACTTCGTGCAGTGGTACCGACCCGAGGTCCTCGCGGACGAACCCGCCAGCGACGAACAGCGCCGCGTGACCGTCATTGTCGAACAGGGCGCCACGGATACCTCCATCGGGCAGCTGCTGCTCACCGAGGGAGTGATCGGCAGCGAGCTCGCCTTCCAGTACGCGGTCATCACCGCCGGTCGCGAGGGCACCCTGGCGGCAGGTAGCTACGATCTGTTCCCGAACATGCAGCCCTCCGAGATCGTCGCCACCCTCCAGGGCCAGCCGTTCGGCGAGGTCACCAGCGTCACCCTGCGTGAGGGGCTGCGGCTCGAAGAGATCGTCGCCACCTTCGCCGCGAGCGAGATGACGATGAATATCGAGGAGTTCGCTGCATTGCTCCAAGCGCCACCCGCAGCATTGCTCAACCAGTACGACTTCCTGGCGGATCTCCCTGCCGGCCGTTCGCTGGAGGGCTACATCCCGCCGGAGACGATCGAATACCAGATCGGCACCGATCCGATCGATGTCGTCGAAGCGCTTCTGACGCAGTTCGAGATGTCGCTGACCGATGAGATCATTGCCGGCATTGACGCCAAAAGTCTCAGCTTCGACGAGGCCATCATCATCGCCAGCATCGTGGAGCGAGAGGCGGTCGTCGACGAGGAACGGCCGCGCATC
>JBBJNX010000023.1:0-11987 GCA_037721115.1 Candidatus Limnocylindria bacterium | reverse complement strand
AGCCCTCGCCGCAGTCTCCCGAGCCGGTACCGGGAGCCGAGCCGATGGCCGCAGCCGAGCCCGAGGCCGTTGTCGAACCCGAGCGAGAACCGGAGCCTCAGCCGCAGCCGGAGGCGCTTGGCAGGCCAGAACCGGAAGTTTCCGGTATGGCGGCGGCCTCGTCATCGCCGACGGAAGAACCTGCGGCGGAGCCGACCTGGGATCGGGAGCGCTACAGCGCGGATATCGAGGAGCCGGACTGGTGGGGACCCGAACTGAGCGAGTGGCCGATGCCCGAAGGGCCAACGACCGAACGGAGCGCGGAGGACCCTTTGCCGACCAGTGCGGCGATGCGCGAGCACGACGGTGCGCCGACGAGTGTCGAACCAATGTCGGAGCCTGCCTACGTCGCCGATACCGCCGATATTCCGGATGACGCCACGGCCTCGACGGTGGAGCCGGAGCCCGAGCCGGTTTCTCCCGAACGGTATCGCGGTGAGGAGACGATGCTCTGGTTCGGGCGCCGGCCGGATCGTTCGGCGTCGACCGCGTGGCCGGTGGAGGATGCCGCCGCCGAGATGGAGGTCGCCAGCACCGGACGTCGAGGCCCGGTCGAGCCCGGCGCACCCACCGCGATTCCAGGGTCAGACGAATTGCAATCGGCGCTTGCGGCGCTTGCCGCGCTCGACGCCGTGCCGTCGCAGCGAGAATTAACCGCCGACGTTGCGCCCGATACGCCACAAACCGCGCCAACCCCGGCGGCGCTCTCGCCGCGGATACCGTCCGCACCCGCCCAGTCCCCGGTGCCGACCGGGGAGCTGCGAAGTCCGGCGTCACGGGCGTACCGTCGCCTGCGGCGCATCTTTCCGGGCTGATCGTGATCGCGTACGACCAACGCACCGCCCTGGTGGTGGTCGACATGCAAAATGACTTCGCCGATCGGGCTGGCAACCTGGCCGTCACCGATGGCGATGCCATCGTGCCGATCGTCAACGAGGCGGTCCGCGCGGCACTCGACGCGACTGCGCTGGTGATCGCGACCCAGGACTGGCATCCGGAGTCGACCCCGCACTTTGCGAAGGACGGGGGCGTGTGGCCGGTCCATTGCGTTGCCGGGACATGGGGGGCGGAGCTTCATCCCTCGCTCGAGCTGCCGGTCGCCGTACCCCGCGTGCGCAAAGGCGCAAACGGCGAGGACGGGTATTCGGGATTCACCATGCGCCACCCAGCTACTGGGAAGGAGATCGCGACCGAGCTGGAGGGGCTGCTCCGAGGTCGGCGCGTGGAACGCATCGTGGTGTGCGGCCTGGCGACCGATTACTGCGTCAAGGCAACGGCGATCGACGCCATCCGTCTTGGATTCGCGGTCAGCCTGCTGGGTGACGCGGTGGCGGCGGTCAACCTTGCGCCGGATGACGGTGACCAGGCTTTGGCCGAGATGGCGGAAGCCGGCGTCACGCTCGTTTGACGCGGAGGCCCGGCGGCCCTAGCGTGCGCGGCACATCAACCAGATGCGGGCCGCGTCCCGCCGGGAACGTGCTCTTCCCATAGCCGGGCACGAAGGAGGAGACTGCTGGCACCAAGCCGGTGGTCTCTGTTGTTGTCAGATGGAGGACCGATGCCGCCGATGATCCGCTCGATCCTGCGCTGGCTCACCGCGCTGTGCGTGGTTGCCGGTTCGATCGGGCTGCTCGGCGCCGGACCGGTGCGAGCGGGGGCCGACGACGTGCATCTCCTTACGCTCGACGACATCATCAACCCGATTTCGGCGCGCTACCTCGAGCGCGGAATTGCCGATGCCTCGGAGCAGGGCGCCGCCGCGGTCCTGATCGAGCTGAGCACCCCCGGTGGCCTGTTGGAGGCGACCCAGGATCTAACGGCTGCCATGCTGGGCGCCGAGGTGCCGGTGATCGTGTACGTCACGCCGCCGGGCACGCACGCGGCCTCGGGCGGCGTCTTCATCACCATGGCCGGCCATGTCGCGGCCATGGCTCCGAGCACCCGGATCGGCGCGGCCACGCCGGTCAGCGGCGACGGGACCGAGATCCCCGAGGATCTGGCTCGTAAGGTCATCAACGACACCGCGGAGTACGCGCGCAGCATCGCCGAAGCCCGAGATCGCAACGTCGACTGGGCGGAGGACGCCGTGCGTGACGCCGACGTCGTTGGTGCGGTGGAGGCGGTCGAGATCGAGGTGGTCGACCTGGTGGCCGATGACCGCGACGCGCTGCTCGACGAGATCGACGGGCGCACCGTCAGCCTGCCTGGCTCTGAGGTGACCCTTGCCACGGCCGATGCCACCGTCGTCGAGCTGCCGATGTCGCCGTTCGAGGACCTCCTCATGGCGATCAGCGACCCGAACATCGCGGTCATCCTGCTCAGCCTCGGGTCGCTGGGCATCTACTTCGAGCTCAGCGCGCCCGGGTCATTCTTCCCCGGCACCCTGGGAGCGATCGCGATCATTCTCGGGCTCCTCAGCGTCGGCAGCCTGCCGATCAACTACGCCGGCCTGGCGCTGCTTCTGCTCGGGCTCGCCCTCGCGGGCGCCGAGATCTGGGTGGCGTCAGGCGGTGTACTCGGCATCGGCGGCGCCATCGCGTTCCTGCTCGGTGGGCTGCTGCTGATCGACGATACCCAGGCGCCGTTCCTGGAGGTGAGCCGGCCGCTCATCTATGGCATCACCCTGGCGCTTGTCCTCTTCAGCCTGGTGGTGGTGCGGGCGGTGATGCGGACCCGCCGGCGGCAGGTGGCCATCGGCGGCAACGACATGGTCGGCATGACGGCCATCATGCGAGGACCCGCATCGGTCTATGTTGATGGTGAACTGTGGAGCGCGCGGCGAACGGATGGCAACGAGCTGCCCAATCGTGGCAGCGTGAGCGTCGTGGCACGCGATGGAATGACATTGATCGTCGAGCCGCTCGAACAGGACGGCCTGACGCAAGCCAACGAATCGGAGGAGTCATAAATCGTGGACGAGCTGATTGGCCTGCTTCCCGTGCTGGCGGTCGCCGCGGTGGTGATCTTCAGCCTGGCCGGGGCGGCGGTGAAAGTGGTCCAGGAGTACGAGCGGGGCGTGATCTTCCGCCTCGGCCGCCTGGTGGGAGCGAAGGGGCCGGGCCTCTTCTTCATCATCCCGTTCATCGACCGGATGGTGAAGATCGACCTCCGAACGGTGACTCTCGATATCCCGTCGCAGGAAGCCATCACGCGCGACAACGTCACCGTGCGCGTGAATGCGGTGTGCTACTTCCGCGTCGTGGATCCGGAGGCGGCGGTGGTGCGCGTCGAGAACTACCTGCTCGCCACGCTCCAGATCGCGCAGACGACGATGCGATCGGTCCTCGGTCAGTCCGAGCTGGACGAACTGCTGTCCAAGCGGGAAGAGATCAACGCGCGGCTGCAGCAGATCATCGACGAGCAGACCGAGCCGTGGGGCATCAAGGTCAGCGTGGTCGAGGTCAAGGACGTCGAGCTGCCGCAGGAGATGAAGCGCGCCATGGCCCGCCAGGCCGAGGCGGAACGCGACAAGCGTGCCAAGGTCATTCACGCCGAGGGCGAGTTCCTGGCCGCGCAACAGCTGTCCGAGGCGGCGAACATCATCAGCTCCGCCCCGTCCGCGCTCCAACTGCGCTACCTCCAGACCCTCGCCGACATCAGCTCTGAGCAGACCCGCACCATCATCTTCCCCCTGCCGATGGACCTCATCAGCGCCTTCGTCGGCAGTCGCGCTGAAGACAGCGGGGCGGGAGCCGTGAAGCCGGTCATCCCGCCGAAGGACGCCTGAGCGAACGGCCGATGAGGACCGCGCCACCCAGCGCCGCCACCGCGCCGACGACGACCCAGGCGCGATCGGCCGTCATGAAGCTGCGTGGCGCGAACGGCAGGTTGAGCCCCTGGGCGGTCCATACGAGGCCCGCACCGAGCAGCAGGACGCCGAGCACGAGCGGACCAATGCGCATGCGTCGATCGTACCCGCCAAACACCACTTGCGGAGCGCACACACTCGCGCAATACTCCGCGCGTCGGGTCGCACCAGCGTGGCGGCACCAGCCTCTCCCTTCCTCTCCCCTCCACCACGTCCAATCGTCGGACCGGCACGCCTGAATTCAGCCGCCAAGCTCACTTCTGGCGCCGGACGCCGCGCTGCAGCGCGGGAATCGCGCCTCAGCGATCCTTCCCGCGCGATGGCCTCAGTCTATCGAGATCGCGGCGGCTCCGCTGAACGACCGATTTCCCGCGGATGGATCGATCGCTGAGCGGTCGGGTCGGCGCAACGGCCTATCATGAGGAGGCCACGCACAACCTCGGCAGATAACTTGCGGAGCCTCACACCCATGACAAGTCAGCATGACGAATGGCGGGAGCTTAGCCAGCAGATCCGCGTCGATTCGGTCCGTTCCAGCAGCGCCGCGGGCAGTGGCCACCCGACGTCGTCGATGTCGGCCGCCGATCTCATGGCGGTCCTGATGTCGAAGTATCTCCACTATGACTTCGGCACGCCTGACGACCCCCGCAACGACCATCTCATCTTCAGCAAGGGCCACGCGTCTCCGCTGCTGTATGCCATGTACAAGGCGGCCGGTGCGATCAGCGACGACGAGATGCTGACGTTCCGCCAGTTCGGCTCCCGCATCGAGGGGCATCCGACGCCGGTCCTTCCCTGGGTGGATGTCGCCACAGGCTCGCTGGGCCAGGGACTCCCGATCAGCGTTGGCGTCGCGCTCACCGGAAAGAGGCTGGATCGGCTGCCGTACCGGGTCTGGTGCCTGTGTGGCGATTCGGAGATGGCTGAGGGCTCCATGTGGGAGGCGTTCGAGCACGCCGGCATCCACAAGCTCGACAACCTGACGGCGATCATCGATGTCAACCGGCTCGGCCAGACGGGCGAGACGATGCACGGCTGGGACCTCGACGCCTACCGGCGGCGCGCGGAGGCGTTCGGCTGGAAGGCGATCGAGATCGACGGCCACGACATCGCGGCCATCGACCGAGCGTTCGCGCGTGCGGTCGACACCACCGGCCAGCCCACGGTGATCATTGCCAAGACCGAAAAGGGTCGTGGCGTGAAGGCTGTCGCCAACCAACCCGGCAAGCATGGCAAGCCGCTCGACGACGAAGCGGCGGCCATCGCGGAGCTGGGTGGCATGCGCAACATCCCCGTTGCCGTCCCGCCGCCTGCCTTCACCGGGACGCCGCACGAGTTCCCGACAGGCCCGCTCACCTTGCCGTCTTACGCGATTGGGACGAAGGAGGCCACCCGCAAGGCGTTCGGCGATGCGCTCGTGGCGCTCGGCAAGGCCAACGGCAAGGTCGTCGTCGTGGATGGCGAGGTCGGAAACAGCACCTATACGGAGGAGTTCGGGGCGGCGCTCCCGGATCGGTTCGTCCAGGCGTACATCGCGGAGCAACAGATGATCGCAACGGCGGTCGGCATGCAGGTCCGGGGCTGGAAGCCGTTCGCGGTGACCTTCGCGGCCTTCCTCAGTCGCGCCTATGACTTCGTGAGGATGGCGGCCATCAGTCGCGCCAACATGGCCGTTGCCGGGTCGCATGCCGGCGTCAGCATCGGCGAGGACGGACCGTCGCAGATGGCGCTCGAGGACCTCGCCAGCTATCGCGCCATTCATGGCTCGACCGTCCTCTACCCGGCGGATCCGAATCAGACGGCCGCCTTGGTGCCGCAGATGGCCGACCGGGAGGGGATCGTGTACATGCGCACTACTCGCGAGAAGCTGCCGGTCCTGTATGAGCCGGGCGAAGCGTTCCACATCGGGGGGTCTCGCGTGATTCGAAGGACCGATGACGACGCGGTGACCCTGATCGGCGGGGGCATCACGCTGCACGAGGCGCTCAAGGCCGCCGAAACGCTGGCCGCAGAAGGTATCGGGACTCGGGTCATCGATCTGTACAGCCTCAAGCCGGTCGACGCGGAGACGGTGCGCGAGGCGGCGCGTGACACCGGCGCGATCATCACCGTGGAGGACCACTGGCCGGAAGGCGGGATCGGCGATGCCGTGCTCGACGTGCTGGCCGAGGAGCAGCCACATCCGATCGTGGTCAAACTGGCCGTGCGGCTCATGCCGGGATCGGGCAAGCCGGCCGAGCTGCTGGCCGCGGCCGGGATCGACGCGTCGCACATCGTCGATGCGGCTCGAGAGCTGGTCGGACGCGCCGGCGCACGAGGACGAGAAAAGAGCGAGGTCGGCTCCGGTCGACGCGAATAGATGGGAGAGCGTGATATGACAGGAGCGGAGCAGGATCGCCAGGAGGAAAAGGCGGTCGACCAGGACCGCGAGGCCGAGCGCGTGACGGATCGCGCGGACGCGTCGAACGCGCTCCACCGGCTCCACCGCGAGCAGGACCAGAGTCCGTGGATCGATTTCATCGACCGCGATCTGATCGAGACCGGCAAGTTGAAGAAGATGGTCGACGACGGCATCCGTGGGCTGACCAGCAACCCCACCATCTTCGCGAAGGCGGTCGCCACCGGACAGTACGACGAGCTGATCCGGCGCGAGATCGAGGCCGGCGACGATGCGAGCCAGATCTACGAGGAGATCGCGGTCACCGACGTCGGTGACGCGGCAGACGTTCTGCGCCCGGTGCACGAAGCATCGAACGGGACCGATGGATTCGCCAGCATCGAGGTCGAGCCGAATCTCGCCGACGACAGCGCCGCCACGCTTGCCCGTGCCAGGGAGCTGTGGGCGCGCCTCGATCGTCCGAACATCTTCATCAAGATCCCGGCGACCGAGGCCGGCATCCCGGCCATCGAGGGCGCCATCGGCGCGGGCATCAACGTGAACGTGACGCTCATGTTCAGCGTGCAGGTCTACGAGCGCGTGGCACGCGCCTACATCGCCGGGCTGCATGCCCTCCACCAACGCGGCGCCGACCTCAGCCGGGTCGCCAGTGTCGCAAGCTTCTTCGTCAGCCGGGTCGATACCAAGATCGACAAGCAATTGAACGAGCTCGGCACGCGCGGAGCCCTGGAGGCGCGTGGGAAGGCCGCCATCGCCAATGCGAAGCTCGCCTATGAGTCGTACCAGCGCATCTTCGGGGGCGATGAATTCGCCGATCTGCGTGCCGCCGGCGCCCAGGTGCAGCGCTGCCTGTGGGCTAGCACGAGCACGAAGAACCCGGACTTCCGCGACGTCCTGTATGTGGAGGAGCTGATCGGCTCGGAGACGGTCGACACCATGCCTCTCGAGACGATCACCGCCTTCCTTGACCACGGTGACGTCCGCCGAACGTTGGACCGCGGCGTCACCGATGCGCACCAGGCGCTCCGCGAGCTCGAGGCACAGGGGATCAGCATGAACCAGGTGACCGATGAGCTGATCGCGGAGGGCGTCGCCAGCTTCTCGAAGAGCTTCGACGAGCTGATCAGCAGCATCGAATCAAAGCGCGAGGAGCTCGCTCCCGCATGACGGGCGTCGACGCCGCGGTCATCGCGCGGCTCGAATCGTGGACGGCCGACCGCGTCGCGGAGCGGCTCTGGGCCAAGGACGGCTCGCTGTGGGCAGCATCCGGAAAGCCCGCGCAGGAAGTGGCCGCATGGCTTGGCTGGCTTGACCTGTCGGAGGCCATGTCCGAGCGAGTGAGCGAGCTGGAACACCTGGCGCGCGACGTGCGCGAGGATGGCTATCGACGCGCGGCGGTGCTCGGCATGGGCGGCTCCAGCCTGGCGCCGGAGCTCTTCAGCCGCGTCTTCGGATGGGCCGGCGATCCCGCCGCCAACGGCGCTGCATCGGTCGATGGCCTGGAGCTGCGCATCCTGGACTCCACGCACCCCGACGTCGTGCGCGGATTCCGATCATGGGCGAGCGCGCAGCGGACCCTCTTCTGCGTCAGCTCGAAGTCCGGCGGGACGACGGAGCCGAACGCCTACCAGGCAGCGATGGGCGAGATCGCCCCAGCCCTCGATTTTCTGGCGATCACCGACCCCGGCACCTCGCTCGGCGACCTCGCCCGGGCCCAGGAGTTCCGCGGGATCGTCGAGGCGCCGCCGGATGTCGGCGGTCGGTATTCGGCATTGACCGTCTTCGGGCTCGTCCCCGCAGTCCTGAACGGCGTGGACGTGGGCGGGCTGCTCGACCGCGCATGTCGCATGGCGGACGCATGTCGCATCGCTGATGCGAGTGCGAACCCGGGGCTGAAGCTGGGCGCGCTGATCGGCGAGGCAGCGCTGGCCGGACGCGACAAGCTCACCATTTTGACCTCGGAGCGGCTGGAGGCGTTCGGCGACTGGGCTGAGCAGCTCATCGCGGAGAGCACCGGCAAGGCCGGCAAGGGGGTCGTGCCGATCGTCGGCGAGGCGGTCGGGGAGCCCGCGGAGTACGGCGAGGACCGCTGCTTCGTTCACCTGCGCTTCGCCGATGAGTCGAACCCCGCCATGAGCGCGCTCGCCGACGAAGAGATCGTCCTGGATGGACAGCTCGACATCGGCGCCGAGTTCGTGCGCTGGGAGGTGGCCACCGCTGTCGCCGGGATCGTGCTGGGCATCGATCCGTTCGACCAACCGAACGTGCAGGAGAGCAAGGACGCCACGAAGGAGCTGCTCACGACGTTCCGGGACAGCGGAAGCCTGCCACAGCCGGCTCCGCTGGTGAGCGAACCGGGGATCTCCGTGACCGCCGACCCGAGCGCGCTGGGGGACACCCCGGTGACGGTCGATGGCGCCGTCCGCCAGCTCCTGGACCTCCTCCGGGCCGGGCGTGACTATTTTGCGATCCTCGCCTATCTGCCGCCTGACCCCTCCGTGGTCGAGCGTCTTCAGCGAATCCGCAACCGCGTCCGGCAAGCGCGCGGCGTGGCGACCACAGTCGGCTTCGGGCCACGGTTTCTGCATTCGACCGGGCAGCTGCACAAGGGCGGCCCGGACACCGGCGTCTTCCTCCAGCTCACGGCTGATCCGGCCAAGGATCTCCCGATCCCCGGTTGGGACGAGTCGTTCGGGACGCTGATCGCCGCACAGGCGCTCGGCGACCTCACCTCGCTTCAGCGACGCGGGCGGCGAGCATTGCGCCTGCATTTCGCCGACCTTGACACCGGCCTGAAGCGGCTGGAGGCCATGGTCATCGACGTCATCGGCGCAGCGAGATGACCTCGTCACGGTCCCGAATCAGCATCGACCACACGAAGTAGGGAGCAGCATGCAGGTCGCAATCTGCGGACTGGGGAGAATGGGCGCCGGGATGGCGCGACGCGCCGCCAGGGGCGGACACGACGTCGTTGTCTGGAACCGGACCGAGGCGGTGTCCACGGCGGTCGCCGCCGAGGCCGAGAACGAGGGACGGGTCGCCGTCGCTGAGCCGATCGAGCGTCTGCTTGAGATGATGCGCGGTCCGCGCCACGTCGTGATCAGCGTCCCATCCGGCGCGGCGACCGACACCATGATCAACCAGCTGGCCGCCATCCTCGAGCCGGGCGATGTGATCATCGACGCCGGCAACAGTCGCTTCCATGATTCGAAGCGCCACGCGGCGGAACTGATGGAGCGGGGAATCGAGTGGCTGGACATGGGCGTCTCCGGCGGCGTCTGGGGTCTCGAGGTCGGATTCTGCGCCATGCTCGGCGGCAGTCGCGAGACCTTCGATCGCTTCGAGCCGGTGGTCAAGACGCTCGCACCAGAGAACGGGTATCTGTACTGCGGGAACGCCGGGGCCGGCCATTACACCAAGATGGTCCACAACGGCATCGAGTACGGGATCATGCAGGCCTATGGCGAGGGTTTCGACATCCTGCACGCCGGCGAGTACGACCTCGACCTGGCGGCCGTGGCGCGGATGTGGAACAACGGATCGGTCATTCGCTCCTGGCTGCTGGACTTGGCCGGCAACGCCTTCGAGAAGGAGGGGAACGACCTCGCCAACGTCCACGGCTGGGTCGCCGATTCAGGCGAGGGCCGCTGGACGGTGGCCGAGGCGATCGACCACGACGTGCCTGCGCCCGTCATCACGCTCAGCCTCATGGAACGCTTTCGCAGCCGACGCGAGCCCGACTCTTACACCGATCGTGTTCTCGCCGCTCTTCGTAACGAGTTCGGCGGCCACGCGATCAAGGATCGTGGGTAACCGGAAAGTATATATGTATATACTGCAAGACCTGAGCCCGTGACTACGCGGACCGAGGACGAACGCCCGACGAGCGTGCGCGAGCGCGCACAGCCCGGGATGCGCGACAACCGTGAGCCGCATCCGAACCCCTTGCGCGAGGGCCTGCGGCTGGAGAGGATGGCCGAACCGTGCACGATGGTGATCTGCGGTGCGACCGGCGATTTGACCGAGCGCAAGCTCGGGCCGGCGCTCTATAACTGTCTCCTGGGTGGATTTCTGCCGCCGGAGTTCACCGTCGTCGGTTTCGCCCGGCGCCCTCTCGGCGACGACGCGTTCCGGGATCACCTGCTCGAGGGAATCAACAAGTTCAGTCGCAATCGCCCGGCGAAACCTGCCATCTGGGAGTCGTTCGCGCGGGGGATCGAATATCACCGCGGCGACTTCGATGACCCCGCGGCATATGTTGAGCTCGCTAGGCGGCTGGACCGCATCGACCGTGACCGGGGGACCGCCGGCAATCGGCTCTTCTACCTCGCCGTCCCCCCGGCGCTGTACCCGGAGATCGTCAACCAGCTCGAGAGGGCAGGCCTGGCCACTCCCGCCGATAAGCGTCGAACCGGCTCGAAGCGTGGTTGGACGCGCGTCATCGTCGAGAAGCCGTTCGGCTCTGATCTTGACAGCGCGCGCATCCTGAATCGCGAGCTCGCCGAGGTCTTCGACGAGCGACAGGTGTATCGGATCGACCATTACCTCGGCAAGGAGACCGTCCAGAATCTCGCCGTCTTCCGATTCGGAAATGGGCTCTTCGAGCCGATCTGGAATCGGCGATACATCGACTCGGTCCAGATCACCGTCGCGGAGACGGTCGGGGTCGAGGGGCGTGGAGAGTTCTACGACGCGACGGGTGCCCTGCGCGACATCGTGCAGGGACACGCCCTTCAGCTGATGGCGATGTTCGCCATGGATCCGCCGGTCGAGTTCCACGCGGAGGATCTGCGCGACGAGAAGATGAAGGTGCTTCGCGGCGTGAAGCCGATGACGCCGGCCGACGTCGCCACGAACACGGTGCGCGGGCAGTACGTCTCAGGCTGGGTCGAGGGCCAGAAGGTTGCAAGCTACCGTGACTCCCCCGAGATTGCCGCTGACTCTCAGACCGAAACGTTCGTGGCACTCAAGCTTGGCATCGACTCGTGGCGCTGGGCGGGTGTGCCCTTCTACCTGCGCACCGGGAAGGCCATGCCCAGCCGCGTCACTGAGATCGCGGTGCAGTTCAAGCAGGCGCCGCTGGCTCTGTTCGCGCGCGCCGGCGTCCCGCAGATCGAGCCGAATGTGCTCGCCATCCGCGTCCAGCCCGACGAGGGGATCCTTCTGCGTTTCGGCGCCAAGGTACCCGGTCAGGGTCTCCAGATCCGCACCGTCAACATGGACTTCCGCTACGGGTCAAGTTTTGCCGTCGATTCACCCGATGCATACGAGACGCTCCTCCTTGACGCGATGGTCGGTGACGCCAGCCTCTTCACTCGCGACGACGAGGTCGAGCGCGCGTGGGAGATCCTGGACCCGATTCTTGACGCTTGGCAGGCCGGCCAAGGGGGGCCACTCCACTTTTACGGGGCCGGCACCTGGGGTCCGCCTGCCGCCGATGAGCTGCTGGAGCGCGACCGGCGCGCGTGGCGCCGACCATGACCCGCACGCAGCCACCCGCGTCCGAGGAGCTGGCGGTCCATCAGCGGCTCATGCGCTTCGGCGAGGCGGAGAGCCTCGCCACGCCGATGTGGGAGGAGCGCGGCACCAGCGTCCAGGCGATCGCCGGGCACCTTGCCTCGCTGTGGGATGTGCCGACCGAATTCGACGACGGTGGCGACCCACTGGTGACCGAGAAGGGCCTGCCGCATGGGCGCGCATCGGTCCTCAATCTGATCGTGACGGTCGTCGATGAGGCGGCGG
>JBBJNX010000325.1:0-3198 GCA_037721115.1 Candidatus Limnocylindria bacterium | reverse complement strand
CATGCCAGCGCCAGGCTCGTCTCCCACTGGCCGATGCCGGCGGCACCGCCGACGACGAGCGCCAGCACGACGGCGACGGCCAGCAGCGCGGCGAGGGCGCCGAGCAGCGTCCGGTCACGAGGTGGCTGAAGGGCGTACGCCGGCTCAACCATCGGACACCGGAGCGGGCGTGCTCGATCGGTTGGTGTCGGCCGTCAGCGCCGCGTGCAGTGGGCCGGCGCTCGTGGCGATCTGTCTCAGGTCGTCCGGCGTGAGCGTCGTCCTCCATCGTTCGTCGAGGCGGACCTCGCCGACGCCGGCGAGACGCATGCTGTTGCCGATCAGGTGCTGCTGCTCCCTCGAAACGATGCGCGATACGTCAACCTCCGGATCGACGCCGCAGAACGCGAAGAGCCGCCGCATCGTTCCCGGGAGATCAGTGCAGAGATCCTCGTAGCGCACCAGGAGCCGGCGATCCGGGTCGACCGTGTCGACGCTGCGCATGATCGCCGAGTTCGTGCGTGCCCAGCGTCGCGCGGCATCGCTTGCCGAGATGCGGAGCTTGCCCCGGCGCAGCGTCGATTCGACCACCCCGCGCACGTCGCGCACGAGGTGGATGACGCGCAGCTCGGGATCCACGTACCGCTGGAGGTACCGCGCACGCAGCCGTTCCTTGGATGCGTCGACGAAGACGGAGGCACCAGTCACGTTCAGGACTGCGGCAGCGAATGCGGCGTTGCGGCGCCCGAGCTCGCGCATGTGCCGCTCGTCGCCCGGAAGGAACCGGAAGAGCCGATCTCGAATAGCCTCGGGCGCATGGCCTCCCAGGCTCCGCACACGAGCGTTTCCCAGCCAGCGAGGGCTGCGATCGTCGAAGCCAAGGTGAAAGTTGGCGAGCGAGAACTCCATCCCGCTCTGTCCCACCTCAGCCGCCACGTCGCGCCAGAACGGGCAGTCTGTCATGGGCCGGCCGCACGAGCACGCGAAGGTCGACATCATCCGTTCGCGTCGCTGACCGGATACGTCGCTCACCGTGCCGATCTGCGGATGGGCACCCAGCAGGAATGAGAGGAGCGTCGATCCGGAATAGGCGTTCGAGGCAAGGAAGACGTAGCGGCCGACCGCCGAAGCCATGCCGCCGCTCACGACCGCGGCCTCAGCGCCCGCCAGTAGACCTGGGCAACGCGGCTGAAGCCCTCGTAGCCGAGCCGATGCAGGCGGGTCGGCCGCTCGACCACCCACTCGTTCGGGAAGGTGAAGCCCCATCGCTCCATGTACGGTCCCATCACTCGCCGCGCCCGCTTGATCGCCGCCGGCGAGTAGTAGTCGGCAAAGGATCGCCCACGCTGCCCGGTCGGGTTGATGTGCGGCAGCCTGCGCACCGGCTCGATGCCGATCCGGCGCACGGCGATGTCGAAATCCTCCGAAAGACTCTCGAATCGGATCAGATGGTCGAAGCCCTCGTGTGACAGGCTGGCCCAGGTGTCGTAGGGCAGGACGTAGAAGTGAAGGAAGAACCTCGAGAAGTCGGCGCCGGTGCGGTGCAGGAATTCGAACATGCGTCGGTCGAGCAGGCTGTTCAGCGGCCGCTGCCGTCGTTGATGCTGATCGGGGTCCGAAAAGCGCTGCTTGTGATCGGTCTTGAGCTTGAAGTAACGGCTGACTGCGTCGTCGAGCGGGTTGCGGATGCCGGAGAAGACGAAGTAGCTCCGTTCGTCGGCGGAGGCCTGGCGCACGAACTCAAGGTAGGTGGCGTGCTTGTGCAGTATCGGGCTGCCGTCATACAGTTCGCGGAGCTCGCGACGGATCGCGGTCGATCCGGTTCGCGGAAGCTCCACAAAGAGATAGCGATGCTGATGGCTGATGATCACGAGGCAACCCCCAATCCTCCGTCCCGCCGCTCGGAACGGTTCAGGACTATATCACCCGACGGCGAGCCATCGGTTCGAGCGCTCCACCTCATCAGTAACCTCGACGTGGGTGGGGCGCAGGAGGTCGTCAGGAGCCTCGTTCCCGCGCTTCAGCGGGCGGGGGCCGGAACGGCGGTCGCCACGCTTCGCGACGGTCCGCTGCGCAAGCCCCTCGAGGAGGCCGGCGTCCCGGTGACGGTGATCCGCGGCAGATCGCGCTCGCTGGCCGGTGATCCGCGCGCCGTGGGCGAGCTGCGTCGCATTTACCGCGACCTCGCGCAGATCGTCGACGAGCATCGGTCCGAGGTGGTTCAGACCCATCTGATGCGCAGCCTTGACTTCCTGGCGCTCGCCCTGCGTCAGCGACCTTCGCGGCCATCGGTGATCTGGACCTTTCACAACGCACGGCTCGATCTGCGCGCCGATCAGCTTCCCGGTCGTCGCTGGCTGCTCCGGCCCAAGCGGGCCGGGTACCGCGGACTGTATCGACGCGCGTCGCGTGCCGCGGCCGCGCTGGTGGCGGTCTCCGACGACGTGGCGCGCGCCATCGACGACGACCTGGGTCCTGCGCCCGGGCGGTTGGTGACCATCCCGAACGGGGTCGAGATGGACCGCTATGGCGCCGGCCCGGACCGCAGCCTGCGGCGAGAGATGGGCGTGCCGGAGGCCGCGCCGATGGTGATCTGCGTGGCCAAGATGCTCGAGCAGAAGGGCCACCGGCACCTGGTGGACGCGCTTGCCGCGTCATCGCGCGCCGAGGGCGAGCCGATCCACGTCGCTCTGCTCGGTGATGGACCGTTGCGCCAGGCGATCGTCTCCCAGGCACGCGAGGCGGGGGTGGCGGATCGGATTCACTTGCTCGGCACGCGGCCGGACGTGCCGCGGCTGCTGGCCGCGGCCGATGTCTTCGTGCTTCCGTCCCTGTGGGAGGGGTTGCCCATGGCGCTCCTCGAAGCCATGGCCGCTGGCCTACCGGTCATCGCGACGTCGGTGTCGGGCACCCGCCAGGTGGTCGAGGACGGTCGGACCGGGCTCCTGGTGGCTCCGGGCGACAGTACGGAGCTGGCCTCCGCGATGCAACGCCTGGTGGCCGACCGGCCACTGCGCGCCCGGCTTGGCGCCGCCGGCCGCAACCACGTTCGGGCGGAGTTCAGCGTCGATCGGCAGGCGCAGCGCCATCTTGCGCTGTATCAATCTTGCCGTGCCCGCCAGCGGCGGGGAATCCCGGCATGAGCGGCCGGCAATCGCGCCTCAGCTACGTGATCGGGACGTATCCCGCCCTGACCACCACCTTCATCGATCGAGAGAT
>JBBJNX010000324.1:0-3208 GCA_037721115.1 Candidatus Limnocylindria bacterium | reverse complement strand
CTCATCGGCGCCGCGACGGACTTCGCGTGCCTCGAGCTGTGCCTGCTCGAGCAGCTCCCCGGCACGCTGCTGTGCGGCCCGCACCAGCTCACGTTCCTCGAGCATCTGGGCGGCCTGCTCCTGCGCACGCGCGATGATCGCGTCCCCCTCTTCACGCGAGCGCTCGGTGATGCGGCCGGCTTCCTCGGTGATGCGGCGCGCTTGGCGCACTTCGTCGGGGACCGAGACACGTAGCTGGTCGATCAGCTCGAGAACGGTCGCCTGGTCCAGAACGACGTTATTCGTCAGTGGCAGCTTCTTGCCGGTTGCCACCATTGATTCGAGTCGCTCGACCAGGAAAATGATGTCCGTGGCGCATCCTCCTTGGCCGCGATTATACGCGCGGCTCCGTACGCAGTCGCTCGGTCAACGCGTCAGCGACCGGCGCGGGCACCATCGGCCCGATATCGCCCCCGAACCGAGCGACCTCCTTCGTCAGCGACGAGCTCACGTACCCGAATTCCAGGGCGGTCATCAGGAACGCGGTATCGACCTCGGGCGCGAGTTTGCGGTTGGTGAGCGCCATCTGGAGCTCGGCCTCGAAATCGCTCACCGCGCGCAACCCGCGGACGATGAAGCCGGCCGCATGACGGCGCGCAAAGGTGACCGTCAGGCCGTCAAAGGCGTCGACACTGACGTGTGGCCCGAGATCGGTGACGCATCGGCTGATCAGGTCGACGCGCTCCTCGATGCTGAAGAGTGGCGCTTTCTTGGGGTTATTGAGGACGCCGATGACGAGGCGGTCGAAGAGCCCGGAGGCACGCTGAGCGACGTCGAGGTGCGCGTTGGTCATCGGATCGAAGGAGCCGGGAAAGACTGCCACCCGCGTCATCGGCCTTGAGCCTCCAGAAAGCTGAGCATCGTCTCTCCGAAACGGCGTTGGCGGACCGATTGCAGGCCCGGCAGCTCGGGCACCTCCGTACGCCAGAAATGCTTGATCACGACCACCGCATCGGGAGCCAGGTGCGGCTCGACGGCGCGAAGCGGCGCCACGATAGCACGCAGCTCGTACGGCGGGTCCAGGAAGACGAGATCCCATGCTTCCTCAGTCGTCCGCGTCAGGAAGCGTTCGACGTCGACGGGAGCAATTGTCGCGGAAGCACCGAGATCGGTCCTATCGAGGTTTGCGCGCAGTGAGGTGATAGCAGCGCGCGACTGTTCCACGAAGGTGACGTGCTCCGCGCCGCGCGAGAGCGCCTCGATACCGATGGCGCCGCTGCCGGCGTACAGGTCCAGCACGCGCGCTTCCGGGACACGCTCGCCGAGGATCCCGAACAGCGTCTCCTTCACCCGATCGGTGATCGGCCGCGTCCCTCGGTCGCGAGGCGCGATCAGCGGATGGCCGCGCGCCACGCCGGCGATGACGCGCATCAGGCCGCGTCGCCCTCGTCTTCGATCGGCGCAAAGTCGTGCTGGAGGCGGGCGAGGAGCGGGCGTCCAGCGAGCGAAGGGTCGGCGTCGACGATGCCATTGGCGAGAGCGCGCGCTCGTTGCGCCAGCTCGATGTGGCGGGGATCGAAGAGCGAAGCCACGCGGAGCGGTGGAAGGCCCGACTGTCGCGTTCCGAGCAGGTTGCCCGCGCCGCGGAGCTGGAGGTCGGCCTCCGCGATGGCGAATCCGTCGTTCGAGCCGCGGACCACCTCAAGTCGCCGCGTGGCGAGCTCATCGGTCACGTCGGACACGAGGATGCAGAAGGACCGATGCCGGCCACGACCCACGCGGCCGCGCAACTGGTGGAGCTGCGCCAGTCCGAAGCGCTCGGCGTCCTCGATGAGGATCACGCTCGCGTTCGGCACGTCGATGCCGACCTCGATCACGGTCGTCGCCACCAGCAGGTCCATCTCGCCGGCCGCGAAGGCGGTCATCGTTGCGTCGCGCGCCTGCGCCTTCTGTTGGCCATGCACCATCCCGATCCGCAGCTGCGGCAGCGTCGCGCGCAGACGCTCGGCCTCTGCGTCGGCGCTCGCCACCTGAAGTGCCGAGGACTCCGCAACGAGCGGCACCACCACGAATGACTGGCGTCCCTCTTGGGCCTCGGCGGCCAGGAAGGCTTCGATCTTCGGTAGCGCGCGCCGGTCGCGGATCTCGGTCCGGATCGGCTCGCGTCCGGGCGGCAGCTCACGGATCGTGCTGATCGCCAGATCGCCGTACACGCTGAGCGCCAGTGTGCGCGGGATCGGCGTGGCGGTCAGCGCCAGCACGTGCGGCTCGCCGCCGCTGCCCTTCGCCTGGAGCGCCGCACGCTGCCCGACCCCGAAGCGGTGCTGCTCGTCGACGATCACGAGGCCCAGTCGCGGGAATTCGACGGCTTCGCTGATCACCGCGTGGGTCCCGATGACCACCTCCGCCGCTCCTCCGGCGATGGCGTCGTGGATCGCTCGCTTGGACTTCGACGGCAGCGAGCCCGAAAGGAATTCGGCGCGAACACCGAGTCCCTCGAGAAGGGGCGCCAGCCCGGCGTGGTGCTGACGAGCCAGGATCTCAGTCGGCGCCATCAGGGCAGCCTGCCAGCCAGCTCGAACGGCGGACGCCAGCGCGACGGCCGCCACCGCGGTCTTGCCGCTCCCCACGTCCCCCTGGAGCAGCCGGCGCATCGGGCGCTCGTGTGCGATGTCATCCCCGATCTCCGCGACTGCCGCGGCCTGGTCATCGGTCAGCGTGAAGGGTAGCGCGCCAATGATGTCGGCACGTTCTGCATCGGTCACCGCGATGCGCGGTGCCTTCAGGCCGGCCCGAGCATCTCGCGCCTGGGCCAGCGTCAGGTGCAGCGCAAGCAGCTCGTCGAATGCCAGCCTGTCGAGCGCGTCGGAGACGTCGGACGCGTCCTCGGGGAAGTGCGCCGTGCGCAGGGCATCGTCGAGCGTGGGCAGGCCGTGGCGCTCTTCATCGGTCAATGGGTCGACGATCGAGGGAAGCGCATGCTCCAGGATGCGGGCGAGCAGCTCGCGCAGGCGCTTCTGCGTGACGCCTGCGGTCAGGTGGTAGACCGGCACCACGCGTGCGGTATGGACCGACTCGCGCCCGACCGGGCTGAACTCCGGCGACGTGAACTGCGACCGCCAGCCCCGCTGCGTCACCTTGCCGGAGACGATCACCTCGTCCCCCTGCTGGAGGCGTCGCTCGACGTAGCGGCGGCCGAACCAGATCGCCTCCGCGCTGCCGGTGTCGT
>JBBJNX010000323.1:0-3209 GCA_037721115.1 Candidatus Limnocylindria bacterium | reverse complement strand
CACGGTCATCTACGAGGCAACGCCGACCGGCTATTCGGCCTACGTACCGGACCTGCCCGGGCTGCGTGGCCGCCGGGAAGACGCGGAGCGAGGTCGAGCGTCTCATCCGCTCCGCTATCAGGTCCCACGTGGCGATGATGCGATCGATGGGCGAGCGCGTGCCGGCGCCGAGTACGTGGTCTGACACGGTGGTCGCCCAGGACGCCTGACACGTGTCGCGTGGGGACACGCTGGCGGCGGTCAAGCTGGGTTGCTGGTCGTGTGGGCCGAGGGTAACGCGACACGAGACATGAGCGGAGGGCGATCAACCGATTCCGGCTGACCGGGGGCGCGTAACCACCCCATGGGCGTATCGGCCACTGATTGGCCGAAGATGCCGGTGGCGGGCAGAGCGGCCAGGCCGGTGGCCGCGTGATTCGCTGATGCACCCACCCGGTGGGTAATCAGCCAATGAATGGCCGATACACCCAACTGGTGGATGCGCCGGCCGGCGACGCATTAGGACCTGGTCAACATGCCGACGAGTACGGCGTCTCGGACGGCTGAATCGGCCTTTGGCCGGCGCCACCGCTGGCACCCAGAACGGCCGCCGGGTGGACCGACGACCATGCGAGATGGGTGGAGGTGGTCGCTAGGGAAGTTTGAGGTACCCGAGGCACTGCGCCGCCTGGTTGAAGACGATGCCGTTGGCCTCTTCCAGGCCGAGGAGCTCGGCATTCGCCATGTCCCAGCTGGGTCCGTCGTTCGGGGTGTTGAGCACCTCGAGCATCGGGCCCTCGAATGTCGGCGCTGTAACGTCGCTGACCGAGGAGGCCAGGTAGAGAGTGCCATCGGCATCGCGGAAGAGGACGCCCTTCACGAGCGTCGGAAATTCTCCGCCGGGGCCGGCGTCCAGCGCTTTTTGGCACGATCACGGTGGCCGAGGCGCGAGCAGCCAAGACCGCGCCGAGCTGCATCGGCGCAGCCCGAGCGCCTTTGTGCGGGTGCGCAGAAGCGGAGTATATACGTATATCCTGACGTCCCGCCGCCTTGTCATTCCCGGTGCGCTGGCGCCAGCCGTCTGGCTGACGTGGTGTACACTCTATACATCATGAAGCGCACGCAGATCTACCTCGATGAGCGGCAAGCCGAGGCGTTGCGACGCCGAGGAGCGGTTCGCGGCGCCACGGCTTCCAGGATGATCCGCGAGGCCATCGACCAGTATCTTGCCGAGCCGGACGACGCTGCCGAGCGTCTCGGGCGCTACCGCGCCGCACTCGACGCGAGTTTTGGCATCGCCCCTCATCTACCGGGCGGCGCCCTCTACGTCGATGAACTGCGAAACGCAGAACGCGCGCGGCAGCGGGAGCTGGAGCAGCGGGCCCGCGAGTGATCGTGCTCGATACGACAGTCCTGATCGACCTGCTCCGCGGCAACAGAGCTGCGCTCGCCTATCTGCGTTCGCTGACGGACGTGCCCGCTTGTTCAGAGGTGACGCGCGTGGAGGTGATGCGCGGCATCCGCGCTCCCGAGCGCGGCGCGACTGAGGCCCTCATGCGGGCGGTGCGCTGGATCGGCCTTGATGAGGAGATCGCCAGGCGCGCCGGTGCGCTGGGACGCACTTGGCGGCGGAGCCATCTGCTCGCGACGACCGATCTTGTCGTCGCTGCGACGGCACAGGAGTTCGGCGCCCACTTGGCGACATCGAACATCAAGCACTTTCCGATGTTCGACGGACTCGTGCCGCCATACGACCCCTGATTGCATCGGCCCGCTCCGCTTCGCGCGCCGTCTGCCTCCCGGACTCGGCGTACGACCGCTTGCCATCCGACGTGGTCGTGCTGACGCCGCGGTCGAATCGGTCCTCATGGCCGATGGATGGTCCTGAAGCCCACGTTGAAGCCTGGCCGTATCGGCGCATTTCGGAGTACGGGCCGGAGGGTGCGGTCCTGCCTCCGCCCACGAAGGGAAACGAGGTGCGCGCGGCCACCATCCATCGCTACAAGGGGCTGGAGTCGCCCGTGGTGGTCCTGGCGGAGATCGATTCGCGAATCTCGGAGGACGACCTGGCGGCGCTCCTCTCTGTCGGGGCCACACGGGCGCGGGTGCACCTGGTGGTCATCGCGTCGGACGCCCTCGGCAGTCAGCTGGGATGAAGCACGCCGGTCGAATGTTGCTGTGGGAGATCGATGAGACCGCGGGCTTCGACACCGCCTGGACGTCGGTTACTGATGGGCAGCTCTGGGCGGAAGGAAGGGCCAGCGGCCTGCTGCCGACGCCGCACTGGGTCGACTACCGCCTGGACACGTCCGATCGATACGCGACGCGATTGATGGCGGTCAAGGCCCGGTGGGAGGGCGGATCGGCGAGTCTTGAGCTGCGCCGAGAGGGCGGCCGGTGGGCGGTCAACGGTGAAGATCGGCCGGACCTCGCCGATGCGCTGGATTGCGACCTGGCCGCTTGCCCGCTCACCAACACGATGCCGATCCTGCGCCATGACCTCCACCGCGTCCCGGGCGAGCGCGACTTCCTGATGGCGTTCATCGAGGTTCCCTCGTTGCGGGTCGTGCCATCCAGGCAGCGGTACACGCACCAGCGCCCCCTCGACGGCGGTGGCGCCGTCGTCCGTTATGCATCCGGATCATTCCAGAGCGACCTCGTCATCGACGCGGATGGGTTTGTGGTCGAGTACCCGCAGCTCGGCCGGCGGGTGGAGCCTGGTCGCTTCCCTGACGGTATCCGCGCGGCCAGTCCAGGGTCGGCGCGCCCCGACTGACCGCGCCAACGCCCGATGGCTGAGTTTATGGTGCTAGCCAAGTTGGCGTTACGACCGGCGAGAGGCCAGCACGAGCACTTCATCGGTCAGTGCGCCAACAGGGTATCGGCGAGATGCACCGCGGCGAAGCGTATAGCTCGACAGCCTTGTACCGTTGCGCCGATGAAGCTCGGCGCGGCGTTCTGGCTCGAACGCACCGATTGGGACAGCCTTCGAGACGCGATCGTGGCGGCGGATGCAGCCGGCTTCGACTCGCTCTGGTTCGACGACCATCTTCTCTCCGACGAGGGTGACCCGGACGACGCGAAGCTCGAGGGTTGGACGGTCGCCAGTGCCGCGGCCGCCATCACCGAGCGGGCGACCATCGGCCACCTCGTCACCGCCAACACGTTTCGCAGCCCGGGGCTGCTCGCGAAGATGGCCACGACCCTCGATCACGTATCGGGCGGGCGGG
>JBBJNX010000322.1:0-3217 GCA_037721115.1 Candidatus Limnocylindria bacterium | reverse complement strand
ATGGAACTGTGGCGCAGCGGCCCGAACCATCGGCCCGAACACCGCTTGGCCGACGCTGGTCGCGGCGCCGCCCACGATGAGCATCACCCACGTCAGATGTCTTGTGTCATCGGCCCAGGAGTGTTCGCCCTCCTCTCTTGCCAGCCGGCCCCAGAGCACAGGCCTAATCACTGCGTGCAAACTGGCTACAGCCCGAGCCAGGACCGCTACGGGCCCGGCCGCGAAGACATAGATGCCGAGCGCGACAGGCGGAAGGGCAAATGCCACTGCCGTGCTACCGACGAGACGATATGCCCAGTAGACGATAGCGAGCAGGCCGAATGGGATGCCTGTCCGTAGGAGCCGGCCGATGATCCGGCGGTTCAGGTCGACGTGGATGTCGAGTCGGCCGCCCGAGAGGGCATACCCGATCGAGACGATGATGTCGGTCACGGGTGGCACGACGAACAGGGCCGCCGGGCCGATGAGCGACGCGCCCATAAGGGTTAAAGCCGGATACAGAAAGCCACGTAAGGTGGTAATCCGTGCGACGATCGCGAATTCCTCGCGAACGGCGCGCAACCCTCCAAGGCATGCGGCGAGCGTTCCGGTGATTGCGGCAATCGGGGCGAGCAGGAGCCCGAGTCGACGAAGTGGATCGTCTACGGCGAGGGCCGCCAGGGCCAGCGCCGCGCCGGGAAAGACTGCGAATGCGAGCTCCACGCTAAGTCCGACGTTCTGGACCTTCACAGCCTCCTCTGGCTCGCCTCGATAGCGGTGGTGCACGATCGCGCGCGACGCGCCGTCAAAAGCGCCGGTTCGGAGCAGGGCGGCATAGCCGTAAAAAATGAGGACCCACTGCGCGCGTCCGTAGTTGTAGGCGCCGAGCCACCGGCCGAGGAGGATCGACGTCGGCAACGCGAGGGCCGAGGCGATCAGACCGGCTGCCGAAAGGCCGCTTGCCTTCCGAAGGACGCCGCTGATTGAAACCCGCCCGGCGTCAGCCTTCAGAGACAGCGTCACAACCGAGCACACCGACGATAGGCCGCCAGCCCTCGGGGGATCAGACGGCCGAGCCGAAGAGTCGCACTGGAAGCAAGTAGACGTGAAACCACCGATGCGAGGGCGCGATCGGCGGGCCCGAGGACACCACCATCCAAGATCACGCGGACGGGTAACGGACGAAACGAGACAGGGGTTGATCCGCGTTCGGCGAGGCAGGCACAGCCGAGGAACCAGAACAGGGCTGCCGTGCCGTCCCGGCTGATCCCATCACTGCGCAGGTGCTGGGCGGCGACGCTCGCGGCGCGGAGCAGCTGTGCAGACCGGTCTTGTGCCGACCCCGAGTCGCCGGACGGTCGCAGGACGGTCAGCGCAGGCGATAGCTTGCAGAATGGCCCGAGAGGCGCCAGCCGAAGCCAAAGGTCGTAATCCTCAACTGCGAACCAGACTGGCCTGCTGTCAAAGCGTGCTGCTCGTGCCGCATCACCGCGAACGAGTGCGGAGGAGGTCACGATGGAGCGGGCAAGGGTGATGTCCCGTCTCGTAAGCCACCGTGTCGAGGGCTCGCCCGAGTCCTCAGCTGGAACGTCGGAGCCGATGGACCACCCTGTGCAGCACAGAACAGCGTCAGGATGATGAAGCATGCAGGTGATGTGCGCGGATAGCTTGCCCGGACTCCAGAGGTCGTCGTCGTCGAGAAACGCAACGAAGGGTTCGGTTGAGGCGGCGAGGGCGAGGTTGCGCTTAACCGCGATCGGATTCTCATCGACTGACAGGGTGTACGGAAGCGTGACGACCCGTTCGGGAAGCCGGTCGAGCAACCGCTCGACCCCGTCGCGTTCGTTGTACACGAAGTACACGACAACGGGCCCATCGTAGTCCTGGTCTAGGGCGGACCGCACCGCCTGGACGGCTTCATCCTCGCGTGCGTGGTTGACAATGACGACACCTACCGCCGGCATCTGGTCGCGAGCCTCGTCCGCCACCGTGTGTTCCACGGCGGCAACGATACTAGCGTGAAGTAGCGCTCGAGGCAGGATGTCAATGGGCCGTCCGCGCGCCGGTAGGGTCCGTTGGTGATGTTGTTGCCGCACGTCCGGGTAGAAGTCTTCCTCGGCGCTGTCGCCATGGGACGAGCGGTCGCCTCCGCTGCCCACGGTTCTTGCCGCAAACCCCTACCTCCGAGCGCTCCCTCGACTTCGCCTGTGGCAGTTGCACGTGGCAGGTAGCAGGGTCCTCGTGACGGGAGCGTCCGGGTTCATCGGACGCCACGTCCTTGCCGGCCTGCGAACGGCAGGCGTCGAGGTCGCAGGTCTCGCTCGGCGGGCCGCGTCGTTCGAGCTTGACCTGACGGATGGGGGAGCGGTTCGGCGAGCTCTCGAGGCCTATGCGCCAAGCCATGTGCTGCACCTTGCCGGAGCTATCGCTGCAGCGCCCGGCGGCGTCCCGGAGCTCTTTTCGTCGAATGTGGTGGCGACGTCGGTCCTCCTGCACGAGGCCGCCATGGTAGTTCCGGGCGCTACTGTCATCTTGCTCTCCTCGAGTGCCGTATACGGATTGCCGGCGCCGATCGAGGTCGCTGAAGACGCGTTGGTTCAGCCGAGGACGGCCTATGCGCTGTCGAAGGCCGCCGCGGAGGAGGTGGCTCGATGTCATCGGGAGAGCGGCCGTGACGTGCGAGTCGTCCGTGCGTTCAACCTGGCGGGCCCCGGCATGCCACTCGGTCTAGTGCTGTCGGATGTCGCCGCGCAGCTCGCTCGAGGCGAGACCATTCACGCCGGGAACCTCGATGCCCGGCGGGACTGGCTCGATATCCGGGATCTGGCCAGCGCTCTCTGTCAGCTCGCCCTCGACGCACCACCGTTCGACGTCGTTAACGTCGGATCGGGGCGATCGATCGCAGTGCGCGAGTGCGTGGACCGGATGGTGTCCATGGCGGGTGGCGGGACGATAGAGCTTGACCCGGCTCGCCAGCGCCCGGGCGACGTGCCCGATCTGCGGGCTGACCTTGCTCGTCTGCGGGCGCTCCTCCCAACGTGGGCGCCTCGCTACCCACTCGAAGAGAGCCTGGGTCACGTCCTGGCCGACTGGCAGTCTCGGTTGAGCAATACTATACTCGACCGCGAATGAGCCTTTGTGGAGCAACGGTGCTGGTCACGGGCGCAGGCGGCTTCATCGGTAGCCATCTGGTCGAACGACTGGTAGACGATGGCGCGTCTGTTCGGTGTCTCGTTCG
>JBBJNX010000321.1:0-3241 GCA_037721115.1 Candidatus Limnocylindria bacterium | reverse complement strand
CCCTGGCAAGCGCGTAGTCGCCCTCCGGTCCAACGTGCGTGGAGGCCACCAGGTTCGGACCGAACTCCGGGATCTCGCCGAGCAGGACGACGTACTGGTACGTTCGACCGTCGGCAGCAGCCAGCTCCCACCGGGTCACGGGCCGGCCCATCAGCGTCAGCGTCTCGGTTCCAACGATCTCGTTGAAGCTGCCGTAGCCGCCGTCGAAGACGGTGATGCTGATGTCGACCTCATCCGGCACAGTCCCCGGCTCGCCGAGCTCGAAGAACTGCGGCGCGAAGTAACTGCACGCGGGCAGGTCATTCACCGCGGTGTTCGTCCACCACGCATCGGGGAAAACGACGCCCAGGCCACGCTCGGCATCAAGGCACACATCGCGATCCGTGAACAGGTCCCGGGCCGCCGCAACCGCGGTGGCGTCAGCCGTGAGGGACTCATGGAGCTCGAGCCGTTCCATGAGCGCGTCCAGCCCGGCAACCGAGTCCTCGTTGTTCGCATCCGTTGCGGCCACCAGGTAACCGCCGGGACCACCCGCCTCCACCTTGAGCAGTGGAGCGATATACGTGACGCCGCGGCTCGCCGCGACCGCGCCACTCTTCGCGATGGACGTGACATACCGTTGGAGCGCGATCCCGTTCGTCAGGAGGATCTCCTCCTGCTCCTCGATCTCTGCGTCGGAGAACGCTGGGGGGTCGGGCTGAACGTTCAGATAGATCTCCGGGTCGAGGACCTGGCTGCCCTCCACGTTTCGGACGTGTCCCACGGTTTGGCACGCCGGCGAGTGGCCGATGCGTCGATTCGCGTACCAGCCATCGGGCAGAAAGACCGAAAAGCCGACAGTGCCATCCGAGCAGCTGCTGAAGGGCCCTACGAGGTGCGGATCCACATCCGAGGCAATCGATGGCGGTGGGCTGGGCGATGACGTGGGTGTCGGGCTCGCCGATGGGCTAACAGACGGACCCTCGGATTGACCGACCGACGCCGATGCCGATGCCGATGCCGACGGCAGAGGTTGGACGGCCGCCGGTGGCCGCAGTTGCGTCAGCGTCAGGCCGACGATCACGGCCGCCATCACCGCGGCCGCTGCCATGGCAGTTGGCAAGAGTGGGAACCGCGCGGCTGCGGCTGGTCGCATCGGTTCGATGGTCAGCACTTCGTCCGGAATCGGCTCGAGAGCGAGGAAGCTCGCGGCCTCGCGCAGGCGATCGTCGAGCCGTTGAGCATCCATCGTGGCGCGCCGGCATTCGGCGCAGCTCGCGATGTGTCGATCCTCTTCGCGGGTCAGGCGCTCGCCGCTCAGGATCTTGCGGTAGATGCGATCGGTGTGCGCCGAGGTCATCGTTCGGCCTCCCGGAGCTGCAGCCCCAGCCTCTGGCGAGCACGGAAGAGAATCGTTCGAGCGTTGACGGCTGTCAGCTCGAGAAGCTCGCCGATCTCTTCGAGCCGATATCCGTAGCCGTAGTGGAGCACGACCACGGTTCGCTCCCGCAGCGGAAGCCGTTCGATCAACTCACGCAGTCCGAGATCAGGCCCCGACTGATGCTGCTGGCGGGCGGCGAAGGTCGGAAGCCGATCCAGCATTCGGGTCTGTGCTCGTTGTCGGTTGAAGCACAGGTTGATCGCCGCGCGACAGATCCAGGCGTCGAATTGCTCGGGGTTCCGGAGCTGCGCCTGACGTGACCGCGCGCGCAGGTAGACATCGTGGACGACATCCTCGGCGGAGCCGCGGCCGACGAGACCGATACAGATGCGATGCACCCGCTCTCGGACCTCCGCGAAGCGGCGGTCGAACGTCGACTGATCGAGGGCCGAGCTGGGCGTTGCCTCGGTCACGCTGCCCCCTGCGATGGTGATCACGGTACGACGTTGACACCGGTGGGCGACGAATCGTTGCGGGGTCGTGGTGGAGAACCCTGTTTTATTTGGGTGGGGGAATTCCCCCTGTCAAGGGGTGAGCCTCTGAGCCGCGGGCTCATCACGCCGACTGATCCGTGGCGGTTCTCGCTGCGTCACGTCAGGTCCTATGGCAACGATGGTCAAGTGGCTGGGCGATGGGTGCAAACGCCACGGGATCGCGGCCGTCAAACGCCTGGTCATCGTGCATCTGTAGGAACTCGAAAGACCGTCACCTTGTGACCTGTCGCTACAGTCCGTATGGCCTATAGGCCTTCCTTAACCTTCTGCATCGTCTCCTCGAAGGTGTGCGCCTGTGGCTGGGCAGCCCGCGCGGTGAAGGTGAAGAGGTTGCCGTCCGGGTCCGCGACCGTCAGTTCGTGCGTGTTCCAAGGCGTATCGGCGGCTGCGGTGGCGACACGACCGCCCGCACGCTCGACTCGTGCCTGTAGCGCGTCGACGGAGGCGGCGTCGGTCGCGGCAAAGGCCACCGTCAGCGCATTTGACGCCGCTCCGGCTGCACCCTGTCGGACGAGGATGTCCTGGTAGCGTGCGCGACGCAGGTGAACGAGCATGGGGGTTCCGTTTACCTCGGGGCCAGAGAACATCACGCCGAAGTCAAGCGCCTCAGTGAAGAAGGCGACGGTAGCCTCGAGATCACTCGCCGTCAGCGTCACGAAGGCCGGCATTGGATAGATCGGGTAGCCGTTGTGCTCGCCGAGCGTCCGCGGCTCGTTCTGAGGATGGTGCGGCTGGCTCACGATCGACCCCCTGGGTTGAAGCCGTGACGCGCAGCGTTGGCCTTGATGGCATCGCCGAGGTACCGCGCCAGACCCGGAGCGACCTTCTCGTACGTGTCGGTGAAGCGCGGATCGGAGACGTAGCCGTCGGCCAGCGCGACATGGATCGGGTACGAGCACTCGTAGAACGCGTCGGTGATCTGCTGGCGGTGAGCCTCAGCGGCGTCCATCGCCTCGACGCTGTCGGCCGGCTTGCCGGCGTTCATTGCCTCAACGACTTCCAGCACCACAGATTGCGCGTCGCTCATGATCCGCTGCCAGTCCTCCTTTGAGTAGCGCGCCGTACGGCGCGCGGACTCGCGCTACGCGTCGGTGTCGGCCCACCGCGCGGCGGTGTCCGCGGCATGCTCATCCACATTGAAGCCGCCGAAGAGCTCGAACTGCTCCTCGGCGCTGAGTGACATTCCCATTCGTTTTGCCTCCAAGATCGCTTCGATTGCACTCACCATCTGGTCGAGATGTCCACGTCGCTCCAGCAGCAGCGCGTGCTGCCGACGCAGATGGGCGACCGGGCCGGCGTCGTCCACCATGAGCTCGTTGATCTGGTC
>JBBJNX010000320.1:0-3245 GCA_037721115.1 Candidatus Limnocylindria bacterium | reverse complement strand
CGCTCAGCGGCGCCCGGGTCGAGCGCCGTCAGCCGCCGGACCGGAGCGGCATCCCGCACGCGACGCAGTAGGCATCACCGTTCGCGACCACCGTTCGGCAATCACGGCAGCGTGGCGGCGCCAGGCTCAGGACCGCAGCGCGCATGCCGACCATGGCGGCGCGCAGGTACCGGGCAAACGGGCTGGGTGACGACCGCCTGAGTTCCATCGGCGGCCATGCGTGCAGCATCGCGTCTGACGGGCGGGCCATGGCGGCCTGGAAGCGATAACGCTCTCGATCGTAGATGGCGCGCCATTCCGGGTCGCTCATGACCTTGCGCACCGTGTTGACCACCTGCATCTCCTCGGTCGCGCGCCCGGACTGATTCAGGTCGGGATGGAACGTGCGCGCCAGGCGGCGGCAGGCAGCACTGATCTCGTCGATCGAGGCGCTGGAGGGGACGTCGAGGAGGCGGTAGACGTCTCGCTCTGGTGTGTAGGGCAGCAGGCGCTGGGTCATGGGTCCGCGGTCATCTTAGCCCGATTGATGGAGCGTGGTTTGCGACCCGGCGACTGGACCAGCGCGCCGCTGAGCGGGTCCGACCCTCGTTGTGACAATTACCGTCTCCGGAGGCTCAGTGACGTTCCACGGTGCAGACGAGCCGTCACCGGGGCCGCATGAAGGAGTTGCGCGGGGTCCTTGAGACCGGACTCGGGGCCGCGGCGAGCGCCAACCAGGTTAGCGTTGTGACCGATGGGTGACGGTTCCTCGGTCGAATGGCTACCTGGCTTGGCATAGCGACCGAGGACCGGGCGAATCGGTCCGTTGGCCGGTCGTAGCGCCAACCTGATTGGCGGCTGGCATGCGGTCGCAGCGTGCCGCCGCCGACTACCGCGGATCTGACACCGCGGCATCCAATGATTTGACTTGCCCGCTATTCGAACCAAGCGATTTCTGTGTGTCAAGCACAAAATCATACTCCAGGGTGTTTGTAATTAGCATGTCGAGTTGACAGTTTGATACCGTGCGCGTACATTAACAACCATTCGATCCAAAATCGAAGGCGGCAACACGTATCTGGTAGGAGCCAGCACCAATGTTCGACTATCGACTCTTCTTCGCAAGCTCGACTCTCGACAACCCTGAGCGTGAGCGCCGGCGCCTGAGCGGTCACGAGGCCAAGCGTATCTTTCAGCTCCCGAGCGAACGCCGCGAACAGCGCGTCCGCGGGCGCCGCTGACCGTGGTCCATGACGTCATCGCCACCTGCCCGGTCTGCACTGGCGAGCTGACCATCGCGCGACTTCATTGCCGGAGCTGCGGAACCGCGCTCGAAGGTGAGTTCGGGGTGGGTCGTTTCGGAAGGCTGGACCGCGAGCAGATGAGCCTGCTCGAGAGCTTCCTGCGCTCGCGCGGCAATCTCAAGGAGATGGAGCGCGAGCTGGGCATCAGCTACCCCACCGTCCGCGGTCGCGTGGACGCGCTCATCCGCTCCCTGGGTCTCTCCGACGGAAGGCCAGAGGCCGGTGATGACTTTGGCGCCGGCTTCGCCGAAGGATTCGCCGATGCGCCCGATCCAGCCACTGAGCGACGATCCATCCTTGAACGCCTGGCGCGCAACGAGATCAGTGCCGAGGACGCAGCGGCAGCGCTGCGCGACCTATAGATGACGACCTTCGTCCGCACGCAGGAGATCGAGCACGAGATCGGCGAACGTGGCCAGATCTCATTGCGGGTGACCAATCCCGACGTCGAGATGCGCGCTAGCGATGGAAACACCGCACGAGTCCGCATCAGCTTCCAGATTCGCGCCGCCTCGGAGAGCGAGGCGGACGAAGTCTTCGACCGGCTCCGCTATCTCGTGACCGAAGCCGCCGACTCCCTGGAGGTGACCGAACCAAAGCATGGTCCCGGCGCAGGGATCGGCTCGCTGGTCCGCCTCTTCGGCATCGGCAGCGGCCAGGTCGACGCCAGCGTCGAGGTGCATGCACCGCGCCATTGCGACCTCCGCTACAACGCCGTGAGCTCTGACCTCACGGCCACCGGCTTCCACGGGCGGCAGCAGTACCGCACCGTGTCGGGCGATCTCGTGTTGGATGCCATCGGCGGTGAGGTGCGGATCAAGGGCGTATCGGGCGACATCAGCCTGCGAGCGACAGCTCCTCTCACTGCGCTCGAGGTCAACACCGTCAGTGGCGACGTCTCGGCATTCGCGCCGCGCATGGAGCAGATCCGCGTGACCACCGTCAGCGGAGACATCGAGCTCGAAGGGGTGCTGGCCGATGGGCACGACCACCGCGTCGAGACAGTCAGCGGCGATCTGTCGCTCGGCGTGACGGACCATCTCACCGTCGAGGTCCGCGGGCTCTCGACCGATGCGGATATCAGGCTCCCCCATCGCAGCGAGGGTTCTCGGGATCGGCGGCGCTACGTCATCGGCGACGGAACAGCACACCTGCTGTTCAGCTCGATGTCTGGTGATATCGAGGTCCGGCCGCCGCGTCGCACCGGCAACGCTCCACCGCCGCCCTCGCCTCCGGCCGCGCCGCAACCACCGGCCGCTGTCGCGAGTGCCCAGATGGCCGTGCTCCAGGCACTGGAGCGCGGGGAGATCGACGTCGAGGAGGCAACGCGCCGCCTGGCCGGCGAGGGACCAGCCGATGGCTGAGGAGCTGGAGGCCGTGCTGGCCCTCGTCGCGGACGGCACGCTCACGCCTGAGCAGGCTTCACCGATCATCGAGGCTCTGGCCCGCGCTGAGCGGTCCCACCCGCCGCCACACCCCGACCGGATCGGACGGCACGTGGCACGGGCACAACGGAGCGTCGAGCGCGCCCGCGAACGGGCTGAACGGGGCGTCGAGCGCGCCCGCGAACGGGCTGGAGATGCCAGGGCCCAAGCCGCGGAGACGATGCAGGATGCGGGGGGACGCCAACTGCGCATTCGGGTCACCGAGCACGGCCACCAGGTGGTCAACCTGCGCATCCCCATCGGCTTCGTGGACGCGGCGCTTAACTTCGTGCCCGGCATCGGCGGAGAGCAGAGTGATCGCATTCGGGCGGCGGTCAGCGCCGGCACCCTGGGCCCGATCCTGGACGTGGAGGATTCGGACGGCGACGGCGTCCTGATCAGCGTCGAATGAGCGTGGCTCACCACCGAGCGGCGCATGCGCATCCGAGGCACCCTGGGCCAGCACTAACCGTAGAATCGGACGCCGTGAGCGACCACACCGCCGCCCCCGCCCGATGGTGGGAGGGAGCGGTCATCT
>JBBJNX010000319.1:0-3247 GCA_037721115.1 Candidatus Limnocylindria bacterium | reverse complement strand
CTGGACGACCGGTGCCGGCAGGTCGGGCGTGATGCGTCTTCGATCGAGCGCTCGGCCACGCTGAACGTCGTGATCAGGCCCACGCGACGCCAGGCGGAAACTGATTTCGCGGAGATCGTGCGGCTGAACCGACCGCAGCCCGACGAGCGTGAACTGGCCGCCGGCGGCACGCCTGCCGAGGTGGCCGAGGTGCTCGGGCGCTATGCGGCCGTCGGCATTGCGCACGTCATGTGGGTCATGCGACCGCCGTGGGACCTCGAGACGATTCGCCACGTCGACGAGGTTCGAGCTCTCCTCTAGCCGTGGGATTCCCGGACGTCTTGCGCCGATTGCGCCTAGGCCGTGGTGCCGATGAGTTTCTGCTCGCCACGCCGTCCTTTCGGCGCATGGGCCAATATCTCCCGATGAGCCAGAGGTGAGGATGAACGGCGAGCCGGCGTTCGGATGGGGCGCTATCGAAGTCCGCGGCGCGCGCGAGAATAATCTGCGCGATATCTCCATCGACATTCCGAAGCGGAAGCTGACGGTCTTCACCGGCGTGTCCGGATCGGGGAAGAGCTCGCTCGTATTCGGGACGATTGCCGCCGAAAGCCGCCGCCTGATCGACGAGACGTACACTACCTTCCTCCAGGGCTTCATGCCGACACGCGCCCGCCCGGACGTCGACTCGCTCCAGAACCTGAGCGCGGCGATCATCGTCGACCAGGAGCGGATGGGCGCCAACGCCCGCTCGACCGTGGGCACCGCAACCGATACCTACGACATGCTGCGCGTCATCTTCAGCCGGTTGGGGAAGCCGCACATCGGTCCATCCAGCGCCTTCTCTTTCAACGTCCCGGCCGGGACGGGCCGCGGCGAGATCACGCTGGATCGAGGTCGCTCCGACCCCGAGGAACGCGAGTTCACGATCACCGGCGGCATGTGCCCCGACTGCGAGGGGCTCGGCCGCGTGTCGACCATCGACATCGACGCCCTCGTCGACCGCGATCGCTCCCTGAACGAAGGCGCCATCATCTTCCCCAACTTCCAGGTCGGCTCGTGGTACCACCGAATCTTCGTGGACTCCGGGTTCTTTGACCCCGACAGGAGGCTTCGCGACTTCACGCCCGACGAGTGGGAGCGCTTCCTCAATGGCCCCGACGCTAAGGTGAAGCTCGAGAACCTCTCGCTCACCTACGAGGGCCTGATCGGAAAGGTTCGTCGCCTCTACCTGGTCAAGGATGTCGACTCGATGCAGGGCACCCTGCGCGCCGCTGTCGAACGGGTCGCGACCTTCGCCGCCTGCCCGGCCTGCCCAGGGGACGCGCCTGAACGCCGCCGCCCGCTCCTCCCGCATCGAAGGCCGGAATATCGCCGATTGCGCCGCCATGCAGGTCAGTGACCTCGCGATGTTCATCCGCGGGCTCGATGCTCCGGGGGTCGGTCCGATGATCGAGAACCTGGGCGGCGTGCTGGACAACCTGGCCGAGATCGGCCTGGGCTACCTGAGCCTGGATCGCGAATCGTCGACCCTGTCGGGCGGCGAGGCGCAGCGCACCAAGATGGTTCGCCACCTTGGCTCGCCGTTGACAGACGTGACGTACGTCTTCGACGAGCCGACCATCGGCCTCCATCCTCATGACGTGCAGCAGATGAACGGCCTGCTGCTGCGCCTGCGCGACAAGGGCAACACGATCCTTGTGGTCGAGCACAAGCCGGAGGTCATCCGCATCGCCGATCACGTCGTGGACATGGGGCCCGGAGCCGGATCCCACGGCGGCGAGATCGTGTACCAGGGCCCGTTCGACGCGCTGGTCGACGCGGACACGCTCACGGCCCAGCACCTCGGCGTCCACCAGACGGTGAAGGCCGAGCCCCGGGCGGCGCGAGGGCAGATCCCGATCCGCAACGCATCCCTGCACAATCTGAAGGATGTCTCGGTTGACGTGCCGCTCGGCATGCTGGTGGTGGTCACCGGCGTCGCCGGCTCGGGCAAGAGCTCGCTCATCCACGGTTGCCTGCCGCGGACGGATCCATCGGTGATCAATCTCGACCAGTCCGGCATCCGCGGCTCGCGGCGGTCGAACCCGGCCACGTACACCGGCATACTCGAGCCGATCCGCAAGGCGTTCGGCACGGCCAATGGCGTCAAGCCCGCGCTGTTCAGCGCGAACTCGGCGGGGGCCTGCCGGAGTGCAAGGGGCTCGGGCTCATCTACAGTGACCTCGCCTTCATGGCGGGCGTCGCCAGCGTCTGCGAGCTGTGCGAGGGCCGACGCTTCACCGATGAGGTGCTCGAATACCGCCTCCGCAGCCGCAACATCTCGGAGGTCCTCGGCATGTCTGTCGAGGAAGCGCAGCAGTTCTTCACCGAGAAGCCGGTGCGGCTGATGCTGGATCGGTTGGCGGACGTGGGGCTGGGCTACCTCTCGCTGGGGCAGATGCTCAACACCCTCTCGGGAGGGGAGCGCCAGCGTCTGAAGCTCGCGATCGAGATGGCCGGCGAGGCGGAGGTCTACGTGCTCGACGAGCCGACCTCCGGGCTGCACATGCACGACGTGGACAACCTCATCGGCCTGCTCGATCGGCTGGTGGACAGCGGGCGGACGGTGATCGTCATCGAGCACAACCTGGATGTTGTTGCGCGCGCGGATTGGGTGATCGACCTTGGGCCTGGCGCGGGTCACGACGGCGGTCGCATCGTGTTCGAGGGTCCGCCCAGTGCCCTCGTGTCCGCGGGTGGCTCGCTCACCGGGGAGCACCTCCGACGCCGGCTGGCCGACAGCCGCGTGCAGTCGTCAATCAGCGCAGCGCGCGCTCGAGCAGCTCGATAGCGTCCCGCTTGCGCGCGATGACGTGCTCAAGGAGGTGCTCACTGGCCTCCCCCTCCGCGTCATCGGCGTCGGCAGGGATGGTCGCGACCACGGCGTCAAGTGCTTCCCGCTGCATGGCGACGAGTGATTTGACGCTCGCGCGCCAGCCCACGGTGGATTTGATCGTGCCGAACTTCAGCGCCGCTGAACCACCCAGGGTTGCCACTCGAGCCGCCAAACGCTCGACATCTCGAATCTCATCCATCGCGGTCTGGCGCAGATGCCCCGATAGCGCGACGCCCTCCAGTCCGGGAATCGTGCCCGCAGCGTTCGCGGCGGCGACGGCATCGCGGGCCAGGAGAGGGAGCGCCTTGTTGAGGTCACCGATCAATGCCGAGGTATCGGTCTTTTCACCCATACCTGCGCCGAATGCAACCGTCGTGCCGTAGGCGCCCG
>JBBJNX010000318.1:0-3255 GCA_037721115.1 Candidatus Limnocylindria bacterium | reverse complement strand
TGGAGATCCTGCGGCAGCTCGGTCTGGCGACCGATCCTCTGCCGGGTTCGCTATCCGAGTACGCCTCGCCCGCGATCCTCGACACGCACGGCGAGCGCGCCGGCAACGTGCGCGTCGCGTTCAGGCTGAGCTGACGGGGGCGAGTCATCCGCTGATCGCATTGCGGACAAGCGCGGCAAGACGAATGAAGATCGGCGCAAGGATGAGCGCGGGCAGGAAGCTGGCAACCCGCACGGCCTTGAGCTCGAGCAGACGCAGCGCGACACCGAGCAGGATGATGCCGCCGGCTGTGGTGATGGCCAGGATCGTCGCCTCATCCATCACGTCGCGGAGAGGGACGGCGCTCGCGGCGATCGATCCCTGGATGGCGAGAACGCTGATCGCCGAGAGCGCGACCCCCGGGCCGAGCGCCGCCGCGAAGGCGATGCTGGCGACACCGTCAAGCAGCGACTTGAACGCCAGCAGCTGAGTGTCCCCGGTGAGGCCGTTGGTGAGCGACCCGAGGATCGTGAGCGGTCCGACGCAGAAGACAAGGCTGGCCGTGACGAACCCTTCCGCGATGCGGCTCGGACGATCACCGCTCGACAGCCGACGCTGAAACCATGCGCCGATCCATTCGAGCCCGTCATGCAGTCGGAGCAACTCGCCGATCGCCACGCCAAGGAGCACTGCCCCGAGCACCGCCAGATCGTCGCCGGCCTGGGCCGCCGAATCATTGAAGATGCGCAGTCCCATCGAGAGGCCGATCAGCAGCGTGAAGAGCCCGAGGCCCGTCAAGAGGCTCGACTGCATCTTCGACGTCATGCGCGAACCGATGAGGAGGCCGATCAACGTCCCGATCAACACCGTGGCGACGTTGAGCAGCGTGCCGCTCAGGAACATGGCATCACGATGCGGAACTCAGCCGTCGGACAGAGCGGTGGTCGATGCGGCACGCTGCATGCTCGGGTAGGGTAGCGAACGTGGATCGAGCGCGTGTCGGGTTGTGTGGACTCCTCGGCGGCGCGGTGCTGATGGCCGCGTGTGCGGGTGGCGATTCGTCCACGTCGGTAGAATCGGCCGCAACTGCATCGGAGGGCTCGACCGTGCGTTACGTCGCACTCGGCGACTCGTACACGATCGGTACGTCCGTCTCCGATGCCGAGCGTTTTCCAAACCAGCTCGTGGAGCGCGTCGAGCAGCTCGAGCTGGTCGGCAATCCCGCGGTGAACGGCTATACGTCGTTCGATCGGATCAAAGAGGAGCTACCGCAGCTGGACGGCTTCCGGCCCGAATTCGTCAGCGTCCTGATCGGCGTAAACGACGTCGTCCAGGGCGCCTCTGACTCTCAGTACGCGGGCAACGTGGCCATCATTCTCGAGGAGCTCCTGACGCGCCTCCCGCCGCAGCGGATCCTGTGCATCGCCACGCCCGACTACACGGTCACGCCGAGCGGCGAGGCGTTCGGCGATCCGATCCAGCAGAGTGACGCGATTCTCCGTGCGAACGCGATCCTGCGCGAGGCGTGCGAAACGCGCCAGGTTCGGTTCGTGCCGGAGGTCTTCGAGATCAGCCAGGCTGCGCGGGACGATCGGTCGCTGGTGGCTGACGACGGCCTCCACCCGTCCGGGGCGCAATACGAGCGCTGGGTGGACGTGATCGCGCCGGCCGTTGAGGAACTGCTCGGGGACTGAGGTCCGACGTCACGACGGCGATGAGGCCATCGGCGCCGAGCGCACTCAGAATGTCCATGGCCTCGGGGAACTGCTGACTGTCGTCGTCCAGCAGCCGATGTGCGTCGAGCAGGGCCAGCGCTCTGTGGAGCGGAAGATTCAGCTCCCGCCAAGCCTCACCGGCAAGCTGATACAGCTGGCGCGCATCCTGGCCGCGGTCTTCGAGCGCGGCCAACCCGGCCTTCAAGGTCATCGACCCGGCCTGAATCGCCCGTCCTGACAGGCCGAGGCCGTCCAGCTCGCGGACACCTGCTGCGGCAGAGTCCAGGTCCCGGAGCCAGAGGCTGGCCCTTGTCGCCAGGGTCCAGTGCTGAGCCCGCTCGGCACCAAACGAGGCGACAGCCGCGCGTGAGGCGAGCCGGCGCGCTTCGACGAAGTCGCCTGCCACGAACGATCCCCATGCCTTCGCATGCTCAATCCCGGCCAGGAGCTGAGCGTCCGTCTCAACGGTGGAGGCGGCCATTTCGACGATCTGGGAAATTGGTGCAGCGACACCACGCAACGCCTGAATGATCGCCGTGCTGACCCGAAGGTCGATGCGGTGTGCCTCGGCTATCCCAAGCTGCTCGAGTTCCACGGCGGTGGCGAGGGCCCAGTCCCAGTCGCCGGTATCGACGGCCACCGCGCACGCCACGGTCGCGAGCTGGACGGCCATATCGCGGACTCCCATGGCGTTCGCGAGGTCGACCGCCTCGCGGGCGGTTGCCATTGCCGTTCCCGGGTCGTCGGTCACGATCAGCCAGGCCAGGTTGTTCCGGGCCCGCAGCTCGACGTTCAGGGCGCTGTTGGCTTTGGCCTCGCCAATGGCGCGCCGCAGGTCCGTCAGTCCTGCCTCCTCGTCACCAAGGTGGTACCGGGCGGTGCCACGCGTGATGAGGAGATCGATGGCCACCGTCTCCACCCCGAGTCGCTCGGCGGCCGCCAGTGCGCGCTCGGCCCACTCCAACCCGCCTCGATCGTCACCGACCAGCATGCGTGCCCGTGCCAGCTGCGATGCGAGCTCGACGCCGGCGGCGTCACGATCGAAGGTACGCGTGGCCCGCATGGCCGACTCGAGCTCTGCGATCGCCTGCTCGTTGTGCTGCGCCAGGAGCAGCACGCTCGCAAGCTGTGCCCGCGCCCGGGCCGCCTCATCGCGCTGTCCCGCTTCCTTGCGAAGTTGGATAAGCGCTCGCAGGCGTTCCTCGGCAAGGTCGAGCCGCGCTGCCGCTCGCGCCGCGCTTGCGGCCTCCTCGAGTACGACGGCACGCTGCTCCGGACCGTCGGTGAGGGGCAGCGCGGTCTCCAGGTGCTCGAGTGCTCGATCGGGTACGTGCAGTCTGAGCGCGCCATGTGCCGCGCGTCGCAGCGCGGCCACCGCGCGGCGCGCGACCCTGCGCGCGTCGGGGTGGTGAGGCGCGACGCGATGCACCTCCAGCAGGTGCCCGGCGAGCGACTCCGCCAGCTCCTCCTCCGGGCGTGACTCGAGATATCGAGCCGCAGCAAGGTGCAGCGTGCGGCGCTCGGCACGGGAGAGCGTGTGATATGCGACCTCTCGGACGAG
>JBBJNX010000317.1:0-3255 GCA_037721115.1 Candidatus Limnocylindria bacterium | reverse complement strand
TGGAGCAGCCGGTCTTAGATCCTCCAGAAGGGCGTGCCCCAGCGACTCTGGACGAACGCGAAGTCGATCTGCTGCCCAGTGAGCACCACGAGCACATGCATGATGAACATATGCCCCAACGCCAGGAAGACGAGCGCCAATCCCGAGAAGCGCATGAAGTACCACCAGAACCGCTCACGACCCGATGCCTCCGGCTTGGGACGGGCGGCGCGCGAGGGGTTCGTGTAGATGACGCGTGAGCGCCTGGTCGTGGCGGTCATCGGTTCATCCCCACGGCAGATAGGCGGTGAGGATGATCGCGCCCAGCGGAACCATGGTGACGACGGTTGCCGCGATCACGCCGTAGGTCAGCGGCCGGTAGTAGATCGTCGACGCCGGCCAGAAGTCCATGACGATCACGCGCAGCCCGTTGAGCGAGTGGTAGACGAGCGCGGCCATGAGCAGCACCTCGCCGATTTTGGCCGGCAGGTTCGCATAGAAGGTCTGGGTGAAGTCGTACACCTCGGGACCCAGGAGGACGGTCGAGGTCTCCACGATATGAAGGAACAGGAAGAGGAGCACGCCCAGGCCGCTGGCGCGGTGTCCGAACCATGCCAGCTGGGTCCACGAGACGCGGTATCCGAACAAGTTGATCAAGCGCGTTCACTCTCCCCGGGAGCCGCCGCCCCGACGCTGGACGGGGCAGAACGACGAGCGGCCGCCCGATTCTATCGCGTGGTGCCACCAGGCGGGATGCGCGGTCACGCTGTCGTGGCAATACGGCTCGCCACCGCCTCGCCGAACTCGCGCGTGCCGGCGGAGCCACCAAGGTCAAAGGTCACCGTCGTTCCCGTCGCGATGACCTCGCGAACGGCCGCCTCGACCGCAGTCGCAGCCTTCAGCTCCCCGAGGTGGCGCAGCATGAGCGCGCCGCTCAGGATGAGGGCGGTCGGATTTGCCTTGTTCCGACCGGCGTACTTGGGAGCGGAGCCATGGACGGGCTCGAAGACCGCCGCCCTCTCACCGATGTTCGCCCCGGGGGCCACCCCGAGCCCGCCCACCAGGCCGGCGGCGAGATCGCTGACGATATCGCCGTAGAGGTTCGGCAGGACGAGCACGTCATACAGCTCCGGCTTCTGTACAAGCTGCATGCACATGTTGTCGACGATGCGATCTTCGAACTCGACTCGTCCCTCGAAGTCCGCGGCGACCTGCTGGCAGCTCTCCAGGAAGAGGCCGTCCGAGAGCTTCATGATGTTCGCCTTGTGCACGGCGGTCACCTTGCGGCGGCCGTTCTTGACGGCGTACTCGAAGGCGTAGCGGGCGATGCGTTGCGACGCGGCACGCGTGATGATCTTGATGCTCTCGGCAGCGTCCGGGCCCACCCGGTGCTCGATCCCGGCGTAGAGATCCTCGGTGTTCTCCCGCACGATGATGAGGTCGACGTCCGCGTAGCGCGTCGCCACGCCCTCCATCGTCCGAGCCGGCCGCACGTTCGCGTACAGCTCGAGCGCCTGGCGCAGGGCAACGTTGACCGAGCGAAAGCCGGAGCCGACCGGGGTCGTGATCGGTCCCTTGATGGCAACGCCGTTGGCGCGAATCGAGTCCACGACGCGGTCCGGCAGCGGGGTCCCTTCGCGCTCGATGGTCGCCTCTCCTGCATCCTGGATGTCCCAGTCGAAGCCGATGCCGGTCGACTCCAGGACCATGCGAGTCGCATCTGAAAGCTCGGGACCGATCCCGTCGCCGGGGATCAGCGTGACCGCGTAGCTCATGAGGACCTCTCGTGCGGCCGATCAAAGCGTCGGCGTAACGACTCGAAAGTCTAGGGCGTCGACGCGCTCCCCGCCCGCACCCGATCCGCGTCGGTTTACAATCGCAATCCCCATCGAGCCGGTCGCAGCACCGATCCGAGTGCGCGCCGGCGTCCCAGATTCGCACAGGAGAATCGCGTGAAGCTCCAGGAATATCGGAGCAAGGAGATCCTCGCCCGTCATGGCGTACCGCTCCTCGAGGGCGAGACCGCAACGACGCCGGAGGAGGCGAGCGCAGCCGCGCAGCGGATCGGCGGCCCGGTCGTCGTCAAGGCGCAGGTGCTCGTCGGCGGACGCGGCAAGGCGGGAGGCGTGAAGCTGGCGTCGACGCCAGCAGAGGCCGCGGAGAAGGCGCGCGAGATCATCGGCCTGGATATCAAGGGGACGACGGTCAAGACGGTCCTGATCGCGCCGGCGGCGGATATCGCGCACGAGTACTACCTCGGCCTTATCCTGGACCGTGCGTCAAGGGCAATCACCGTGATCGCCAGCGCGGACGGTGGCGTCGAGGTCGAGGAGACGGCGAAGACGAATCCAGATGCGATCCTGCGTCTCCCGCTCCACCCGCTCATCGGACTCCAGGAGCACGAAGTCCGGCGCACCTCCTTCTTCCTGGGGATCCCGGCCGAGCTGCGCAAGGATTTCGCGTCCGTGCTCCGCGGCCTGTTCGCAGCCTTCGTCGAATCCGACGCGGACCTGGCCGAGGTAAACCCGCTGGTGGTGACCGATGACGGCGAGCTTCTGGCGCTCGACGCCAAGATCGTGCTCGACGACTCCGCGCTCCCACGCCACGCCGATCTGGAGGCGATGCGCGACCTCAACGAGGAGGAGCCGTCGGAGATCGCGGCGCGCGAGGCCGGCATCAGCTTCATCAAGCTCGATGGCAGCATCGGCTGCATGGTCAACGGCGCCGGGCTGGCGATGACGACCATGGACCTTGTCAAGCTTGCCGGCGGTGAGCCGGCGAACTTCCTCGACATCGGTGGCGGGGCCAAGGCGGAACGCGTGGCGGCCGCCTTCAAGATCATCCTGGACGATGAGAACGTAAAGGCGATCCTCATCAACATCTTCGGCGGCATCACTCGCGGTGACGAGGTCGCCCGCGGCATCGTGGAAGCCCGCTCGCACCTCACGCGCGACGTACCGATGGTGGTGCGCATCGTGGGCACCAACTCCGATGAGGCAAAGCCGATCCTCGCGGAGGCGAACCTCATCACGGCGGATTCACTCGACGACGCCGCCGCGAAGGCCGTCGCTGCAGCGGGAGGTGCGGCGTGAGCATCCTCGTCAACGGCGACACGCGGCTCCTGGTCCAGGGCATCACCGGACGCGAGGGCGAGTTCCACTCGACCGCCATGCTCGAGTACGGCACGAATATCGTCGCGGGCGTGACGCCCGGCAAGGGAGGCCAGTCGGCGCTCGACGGCCGGGTGCCGGTCTTCGACACCGTCGCGAATGCGGT
>JBBJNX010000316.1:0-3276 GCA_037721115.1 Candidatus Limnocylindria bacterium | reverse complement strand
CCTCCTCCCAGTCGGCTGGACCGGCCCAGGTGACTATGGGCGGCTCCAGTCGTATCTCGCGACCGAGCTCGCCCGCCCGATAGAGCCCGAGGGTGCCGATGCGCCGTAGCCGTCGGCTCCAGCTTATCGATGTCCCGCGCCTGATCGTCGGGGGCGCCGTCCAGTTCGCAGGCTTGTTCGGCGGTCGATACCGCCGCACCGAGGGTGCGAATGTACTGACCGTCGACGAGCACGGACGCATCCTGGCGGTGCGCACCACGTACCTCGGCCCCGGCTGGATGCTGCCGGGTGGACGCATCGAGCGAGGGGAGACGCCCCATGCGGCAGCCGTGCGCGAGACCCTGGAGGAGACCGGGCTTCAGGTCACCATCGAGCGGTTGCTCCTCGTCGACGCCCATCTGGCGCGCGATGTCAGCTTCATATTCGTGGCCACGGTTGACGGTGGCGTGCTCGAGCCGCAGTTCGGGGAGATCGCCGAGGTCGGGTGGATCAGCCGGGACGAGATTGGCCGCACATCGCCGCTACTGGATCGACTGTTGGCACTGCTCGATGAAGCCGGAGACGGCGTGACATACCTTGGGCTGGGCTTGACTTCGCCTGCCGACAAATCGGGCCGAGCGGCTCACGACTGAGCCGACAAGTGCACGTGCGCCTCGTGGATGAGGCAGTACCGGTCCTCCCGCAGCGTTGGTGTGCCTCCCGACCCGACGTATCGGCACCGGTCCGCCGCGAGAGCCGATCGAGCTCAGAACCCGTGCACTACGACGCTTAGAATCGGTCCATGAGCCCCCAGCGCGCGATACCCGCAGCATTGCGCGCCAATTTGCGTCGGCTGCCGACGTCGCCCGGCGTGTACCTGATGAAGAACGCCGATGGCCGCGTGCTCTACGTGGGCAAGGCCGACGCGCTCCGCAATCGCGTCCGGTCGTACTTCACCGCCCGCGGACCGGACGACGCGCGGATCAGCCGAATGGTGACCGAGGTGGTCGACGTCGAGTACATCGTCACTGATACGGTCAGTGAGGCGTACCTGCTCGAGAGCAACCTGATCAAGGAGCATCGTCCCCGGTTCAACATTCGGCTGCGCGACGACAAGAGCTACCCATTCGTGAAGATCACGCTCGGCGAGGACTTCCCGCGCATCGTGCGGACACGGAGGCTCGTGCGTGATGGCAGCCGTTACTTCGGGCCCTATGCGAGCGCCAGCAGCGTCGATGAGACCCTGAAGCTGCTGCGCAAGATCTTCCCGTTCCGGACATGCAATCTCGACATCCCCGAGGGCAAGCGGGTGCTCGAGCGACCCTGTCTGCTCTATTACATCAACCGATGCCAGGGCCCGTGCATTGAGGCCATCCCGAAGCCGGAATACCGCGAGACGATCGGCCAGATCGTCGACTTTCTGGACGGCAAACAGGAGCCGATCGCGAACGATCTGCGTCACGAGATGGCCGGGCACAGCGAGGCTCTGCGGTACGAGCAGGCTGCCTCCACCCGCGACAAGCTCCGCGCCGTGGAGCGCACCATGGAGCAGCAGAAGATGGCTGCCTTCAGCCGGGCGGAGCACGACGTCATCGGCCTGGCGCGTCAAGAGGACGACGCCTGCGTGCAGGTCATGCAGGTGCGGAACGGCAAGCTCATCGGCCGCGAGCATTTCATGGTCGAGGGTGCCCGCGACGTGGCCGATGCGGAGGTGCTCGGCTCATTCCTTCAGCAGTACTACGCCAGCACCGATGCGCTCCCGCGCGCCCTGCTCACCCCGCTCATGCCGTCCGAGGCGGATGGTCTCGCCACCTTCCTGGCGGATCGACGTGGCGTGCGCGTGACGATCACGGTTCCCGAGCGCGGGGAGAAACGCCGGCTGGTGGCGATGGCGACGGGGAACGCGGTCGAGGCGCTGGCCCGAGAGCGCGCGGAATGGATGGCCGATACCGCCAGGCGAGATGAGGCGCTGGGTGAGCTCGCCTCGGCGTTGGGACTTTCGAAGCCGCCCGAACGCATCGAGTGCTACGACATGAGCAACATCCAGGGCACCTCGGCGGTTGGGTCGATGGTCGTCTTCATCGACGGACGTCCTGAGCCGAAGGAGTACCGTCGCTTCCGCATCCGATCCGGCGACACGCCGAACGACTTCCGCATGATGGCCGAGGTCCTGCGCCGCCGATTCAGCCGCGTCGCGAAGCTTCGTTCCGAGACCGGCGCGCTCTCGCTCGACGCCGTGGGTGCGGACGAGGTTCCTGAGGATGATGCGGATCGCCCGCGCGAGGCGGGATGGGCGGTACCCGACCTCGTGATCGTTGACGGCGGAAAGGGCCAGCTCTCGGCGGCCGTCGGCGTGATGGACGATCTCGGCATCACCGACGTGCCGCTATCCGGCCTGGCCAAGCGGTTCGAAGAGCTCCACCTGCCCGGTCGTGCGGCTCCGGTCGTGCTGCCCCGTCGATCGCAGGCGCTGTATCTGGTGCAGCGTATCCGCGACGAGGCGCATCGGTTCGCGATCACCTATCACCGCGACGTCCGTGGTAAGCGGGCACTCCGCAGCGAGCTCGATGACATCGCGGGTATTGGTCCCGGTCGAAAGAAGCTGCTCCTCAAGCGCTTCGGCTCGGTCCGCCGCATTCGGGAGGCGTCCGTGAGCGAGGTGGCGGACACGCCGGGGATCAGCCGCGATCTTGCCGAACGCCTGAAAGCACATCTTGCCCGCGAGGGAATGCTGGCATAGCCCGTCGGTGGGCCACTTCGCTATACTCATCGTCGCCCGCCGCTGGTGAAGCGGCGCGTTTCGTGTCCGAGGCAAACCGCGCCGACACGACAGTCTGAATGATCGAGGACGCAACGACCGACACATGACCTGGCGTCGCATCGCCCCGTGGTTCATCGGGGTGGTCGCCCTCGTGGCGATCTTCATCGACCTGCCGCGCACGACGCTCGGCCTCTCCTGGCTGCCCGACGAGGTCGCAGGGGTCGAGTTCCGTACCGTGTTGGGCCTGGACCTCCAGGGCGGCTTGCGCGTCACCCTCGAGGTCGAGCCGCAGGCGGACACCGAGATCACCGATGCGGACGTCGAGGTCGCGCGCGATACCATCGAGCGCCGCGTGGCGGGCATCGGCGTCAGCGAGCCCCAGGTGCGCACCGAGACGGCCGGCGACGGTTCGCGCCGCATCGTGGTCGAGGTGCCCGGCGTCAGCGATCCTGGCCAGGTCCGCGACCTTGTCGGATCGACCGGGCAGCTGCAGTTCATCGACCCGATGGGTCAACAGCTGGCCACTGACCAGGACA
>JBBJNX010000022.1:0-12317 GCA_037721115.1 Candidatus Limnocylindria bacterium | reverse complement strand
AGGCCTGCCGCACAGTGCGGTCCGCGGCGCCCTCGTAGAAGGCGGCGATGTTCACCATGATCCGGCTCTGCCGATGTGCGAACGCTGTCGCGTCCTCACGCACGCGAGCCATCGCCCCGCCGAGCACGCGCAGCTGCGCGACTCGCATCGGCGCCTCGGATGCGTTCAGGTGCTCGAGGATGGTCTCGGCCACCGCTCGGTCGACGGAGTCGACGAACATCGTGCGCGCCGCGGCGGTCGGGTGGTAGTCGCCATCGTCCGGCGGGAACATCTCGGGGTAGGTCATCGGCCGCACGAGGTCGGCGATCGGTTCCGCGAGGGCGCGGAACGGCGCCATGGCACGCTCCCCGTCTTCGGCGGAGCCGGCGTACGCCAGCATGCCCAGGATGACGATGCTGCCGTGATGCTCCTCCGGCACGAATGGCATCGGCGGACAGGTCATGATTCGCGATGGTCGACAGCTCGTCGGACGCGGCATCGGCCTCCGCGATGAACCCGGCGACCGTGTCGGGCGTCGCCGGCAGGACGAGGATGCCGCCCACGACTCCCTCCAGGGGGTACAGCCGAAACTGGAAACGCGTCGCGACACCGAAATTGCCACCACCGCCGCGGATGGCCCAGAACAGGTCGGCGTGGGTATCGGCATCGACATGCAGAACTTCACCGTCGGCGGTGACGATCTCGGCCGCCATCAGGTTGTCAATCGTGAGGCCGTACTTGCGGACCAGGTAGCCGACCCCGCCGCCGAGCGTGATGCCCCCGAGCCCGACGCTGGCGGTATCGCCGAAGCCAACCGCCAGCCCGTGGGCCGCAGCCGACGTCGTGAACTCTCCGGCGGTCAGGCCGGTCTCGGCCCAGGCGGTGCGCCCGTCGACATCGATCTCGAGCGCCTTCATGTCGCGGAGGTCCAGGACGATTCCTCCGTCCGTGGTGCTGTGGCCGGCACCACTGTGTCCACCGCTCCGTACCGCGAGGTCGGTATGAGTGTCACGCGCCATGTTCACGACGTGCGCGACGTCATCCGCGCCGGCGACCCGCACGATCACGCTGGGACGGCGGTCGAACTCGCCGGAGACCACGGTGCGGGCTTCGTCGTAGCCGGCATCGTCTGGCGCGATGACAGTGCCGCGAATGTCGGCGCGGAGCTGGTCGAAGGGGATGGCGGTCGTGGACTGCAACGTGACGCTCCTATGATGCTCTTCGAGGTAGGACCGATGACCGGCGACGAACTCATCGGTCTCGAGCTTTCGCCGATGAGTTTCGCGATCGCGATCGGTCTTGGAAGTCAGGCATGGAGAGGAGGGTTCGCCATCAGGGTCGTGAATATCGGCGCACCCACGTCCGCGGCCGAACTCTCTCTGATGAGTCGCCGGCTTCGCACGCTGATCAATGAGCGCAAGGCGGACCTCGTCATCTGCGACGTCGGTGGACTGACCGATCCTGACGCAGCCACGGTTGAGGGTCTGGCGAGGCTCCAGCTGACCGCGCATCGCATCGGTTGCGACGTTCGGCTGGTGAATGCCTCCGAGGACCTCCAGGGTCTGCTCGCACTGACTGGACTGTGTGAGATCGTCGGCTTGTGTGATCGAACCTGACATGTCGTCATCCGTGATGTCACTCGATTCATCGCGGAAATCCGGCACGAGAGGTCTGTCTGGTGCGATTCCCGCGATAGACTGAGGCGTCGCCCGCATGGGCCACGCGCCGACGTGGTGCTCGGGCGCGGCAGACCTCGATGTAGCGTGGAAATCGAGCGCGCGGGAGGCTTCAGTGGATTGGCCTCGGTGAATCGAGAGAACCGCGCCGATCCCGACCGTGCCCGCTTATGACTCCAGGTGCGGCGGCAGGCGGAAGAGCGGGAACATCCGGGCCGTATCGAGAAAGAATGTGATCCCACTGATCCGGTCGCCGGCGATCTCGAGGACCTGGAGCGACCACGGATCCAGACCCCCGCCCGAGGCGGGCTTGTAGTGGCCGAATGCCGGCGAACCGTTCGCCATGGTTGGGACCAGGCGCGAGCCGCGACATGCGATGCCCGGCCCCAGGCACCATTTCACGACGTCGTCATGAGTCTGCAGCCACAGTTCGTAGGGCGGCATCGACCACGTCGCGTCCTCGTGCAGGAGCGATGTCAGAGAATCCATGTCGTAGCGCTCGAAGGCATCGACGTAGCGGACCAACAGCGCCTCCTGCTCCTCGTTCATCGGTCGAGGTTGGTCCGTGGAGCTGAGCGCGGAGGTGGCCATGGTTGACCGGGCGCGCTGGAGGGCGCTGTTGACGGATGCGACCGATGTCTCGAGCAGCTCGGCAACCTCATCCGCCTTCCAGCGCAGCACCTCGCGCAGGATCAGGACCGCTCGCTGGCGCGGCGGCAGGTGCTGGAGCGCAGCAACGAAGGCAAGCTTGATCGATTCGCGGCTGACCGCCACGTCGGCCGGGTCGGCCACCTCGGGGATGGCGCGGCCGTCGGGGATCGGCTCGATCCAGGCGGTCTCCGGCAGCGCCGCACCAAGGACGCTATCCGCCGTCAGGGCGGGCCCAAGATCCATCGGCCGCGCCCGTCGCTGGCTGCCCTTGAGCATGTCGAGGCACACGTTGGTGGTGATCCGATACAGCCACGACCGCAGCGCGGATCGACCCTCGAAGCGATCGAAAGACCGCCAGGCGCGCACGAGCGTCTCCTGCACGGCGTCCTCGGCCTCGAACGCCGAACCGAGCATCCGGTAGGCGTAGGCGGTCAGCTCTCGCCGATGCGCTTCGAGGCGCGACATCGGCTCATCGCCCGCGTCCGCTGCAGCCTGACCCATTACCTGCTGCATTGCCACGTCAGTCATGCTGCGCATCCTACCGTCCACCGCCCATGAGCGCCGCAACGCCTCCGCTTCACATGCGGCGTGACGGTTGTCGAGAATGAGACCGATGAATTTCTGCCCGCTCGTCGGTCTGATCAGCACAGACCGCAGACGAGATTGATCGACATGACGATGACCAACCACCATGCGCCGGTGAAGGCCGGACGGCGCGAATGGATCGGCCTGTCGGTCCTTGCCCTCGGGGCCCTGCTGTACGTGATGGACCTGACCGTGCTGCACCTTGCCGTGCCCGCCATCAGCGCCGACCTCCAGCCGAGCAGTGCCCAGCTGCTGTGGATTATCGACATCTACGGATTCTTCGTGGCTGGTTCGCTGATCACGATGGGTACGTTGGGCGACCGCATCGGTCGTCGCAAGCTCCTGCTCGCCGGTGCCGCCGCGTTCGGCGTGACCTCCCTGCTGGCGGCGTTCTCGACGAGCGCGGAGATGCTCATCGTGAGCCGGGCGCTCCTCGGGATAGCCGGAGCGACCCTTGCGCCGTCGACGCTGTCGCTGATTTTCCACATGTTCACCGACCCGAAGGAGCGAACGGTGGCCATCGGGGTGTGGATCGGTAGCTTCAGCGCCGGCAGCGCCATCGGCCCGGTGATCGGTGGTGTAATGCTCGAGTTCTTCTGGTGGGGCTCGGTCTTCCTGCTCGCCCTGCCGGTGATGGTGCTCCTGCTGGTGCTCGGTCCGCGCGTGCTGCCGGAGTACAAGGATCCCGACGCCGGCCGGCTCGACCCGCTCAGCGCGGCCATGTCGGTCGTCGCGGTGTTGGCGGTGATCTACGGCCTGAAGGAGATGGCGCAGAGCGGGTTCGGCCTGCTCCCGGCCGTCGCCATCCTGGACGGTGTGGCCGTCGGGGTGCTCTGGGTCCGCCGTCAGCAGTCGCTGTCCGACCCGATGATCGACGTGAATCTCTTCCGGATCCGCTCGTTCAATGCAGCGCTGATGGTCAACTTTCTCTCCATCTTCGTGATGGTCGGCTACTTTCTGTTCGTGGCGCAATATCTCCAACTGGTGGTGGGTCTCTCGCCGCTGGAGGCCGGGCTCTGGTCACTGCCGTCGGCCGGCGCGTTCATCGTCGGCTCGCAGCTCGCCCCCCGGATCGTGCAGCGCGTTCGCCCGGGCTACCTGATCGGCGGGGGACTGGCGGTGGGGGCGGTCGGCCTGGCGATGCTTACCCAGGTCGGGTCCAGCGACGGGCTGCCCATGCTCGTCGCCGCATCCGTCGTCATCTCGCTCGGCCTGGCGCCGGTGTTCGGCCTCACCACCGAGCTGATCGTGGGCTCGGCGCCGCCTGAGCGTGCCGGCGCCGCGTCCGGTATCAGCGAGACCGGCGCCGAGCTGGGCGGTGCGCTGGGCATTGCCATCCTCGGCAGCATCGGGGTTGCCATCTACCGTGGCGAGATCGCCGATCGCCTGCCGCCTTCCGTCCCAGCCGACGTCCAGTCGGCGGCCAGCGATACGCTCGGCAGCGCAGTGGCAATCTCCGGCGAGCTGCCCGCGCAGCTTGGTGCGGCCGTCCTCGACACGGCCCGCGAGGCGTTCGTGCACGGCATGCAGCTCACCTCCGGGATCGCCGCGGTCGTGGCGGTCGGGCTCGCCGTCGTAGCGGTGGTCATGCTGCGCGCGAACGGAGTCCCTCCGTCTGAGACCGAGTCGGACTCGGAGATTGCGCCGCCCGAGCAGGTGGCGCACATTGCCCCCACGCAGTTCCGCGCCGCAGGCGGATGATTCGTGCAGAGCGACGCTATTTCCGACCTCGTACCCGCCGGGTGGGTGTATTGGCCACTCATTGGCCGAATATGCGCGGGACGGGTCGAACAGCCAGTGACGCGAGGTGCAGCCTAGCCGCACTGCCCGCAGGATGGGTATCCGGCCACTTCTTGGCCGTTATACCCACCACGCGCATCAACGCCCCGAAGGCAGGTCCAATCCTGACGCGAGCATTCGTTTCAGAACCATTCACGATGAACCGATACGAACCGGAGCACACCCGAGCATGACCGCCACCACCGAGCCCCACGACCGGGCACCGATCGAGCTCCCGCAGCGCACCCGCCTCGAGATCCTCGGGGCGGTTCTCCTTGGAATTTTCCTGGCTGCCCTTGACCAGACGATCGTCGGCACCGCGCTCCCCGTCATCGTCACCGATCTTGAGGGCAACGATCTGTACATCTGGGCATTCACTGCCTACCTGCTGACCGCCACTGTGAGCGGACCCATCTACGGCAAGCTCTCCGATCTCTTCGGGCGTCGGCCGCTGTTCATGATCGGCGTCGTCGTCTTCCTGGTCGGGTCCATCCTGTCAGGGCTATCGCAGGAGATGTGGCAGCTCATCGCGTTTCGTGGGCTCCAGGGCTTGGGCGCCGGCGCGCTGTTCCCGATCGCCCTGGCGATCATCGCTGACATCTTCGCGCCGTCCGAGCGTGGGAAATACCAGGGCCTCTTCGGTGCGGTCTTCGGCGTGAGCTCGCTCCTGGGGCCTGGACTCGGCGGGCTGATCACCGACAACGTTGGATGGCAGTGGATCTTCTACGTCAACGTGCCGATCGGTCTGGTCGTGCTCGTCATCATCTGGCGCACGCTGCCGACCATCCGGGACCCCAACGCTGAGCGCAACATCGATTACCTGGGCGCTGCGCTCTTCGTCGCTGCCCTGGTGCCGTTCCTCATCGGCTTCACCAACAAGCAGTTCGGCGAATGGACCGATCCCGAGGTCGGCGGCCTGATCGCCCTCGGCCTGCTGCTCGGTGCAGCCTTCATCTGGGCAGAGTCACGCGCGAAGGAGCCGATCGTGCCGCTCGGGCTCTTCCGCATCCGCGCCTTCACGGCCAGCGTGTTCGCCATCTTCCTGGCGGCCATGGGCTTCTTCGCGGCGATCGTCTTCCTGCCGCGTTGGTACCAGGTCGTGGCCGGCAGCTCCGCCACCGAGTCCGGCTACCAGATTCTGCCGCTCCTGGGCGGGCTCATCATTTCGGCCATTGCTTCCGGCCAGATCGTCGCGCGCACCGGCCGCTACAAGGCGCTCATTCTCGGCGCCCTCGTCGTGCTGGCTACCGGCCTCTTCCTGCTCACCAACCTGCGGTCCGATACGGCGCCGCCGCTCGTCTGGCTCTGGATGGCGATCACCGGTCTTGGCATCGGACCAACGCTGGCTGTCTTCACGTTGGTCGTCCAGAACTCGGTGCCGGTTCACCAGTTGGGCGCCGCGACCAGCAATGTCACGCTCTTCCAGCAGTTGGGCGGAACCGTGGGACTGGCGATCACGGGGACGATCTTCGGCTCCACCCTGTTGGAGGAGGTGCCGCGTCAGATGTCCGCGGCAGGCGTCCCCGAACCGATCATCTCCGGCTTCTCCTCGGGCGGTGGCTCCAGCCTGAATGACATCTCTGGGGTCGGCGACCTGGGCGAGTCGATCCTGTCCGGGGTACCGGAGCAGTTCCGCGCCCAGGTTGAGCCGTTCGTCCCGGCCATCGTGGACGGCATCCACCAGGCCTTCTCGATCGCCACCGCGGCGACCTTCGGGGTCGGCATCGTCACCGCGCTGCTGGCAGCCGTTCTCGTCCTCGTCGTGCTGCCGGGCCGACGCATGGGCGAGGGCGCGGAGTCCAGTTCGTCGCCGGACGCCCGTCTCGAGCCGCTGGCTATCCCTGAATAGGGCCGGCGAAGCTGCCGGTTGCGCCGGACGCACCAAACGATCAGGCAGGCTCTCCGCACCGTCGGGGGAAACCGTGATGTGCGCCCGGTGCACGTAACGGCGAGGAACGGAGGCTGGACTCAGCGGATCTGCTGATAAATTGCGCCCGGTGTACAAACCGGCTGGTCTGCAGGCCCGATACCGCTCAGGTTCTCCGTTAAGTGCATCGGGTGCACGATCGGCTGCGCCAGAGGCCCGATACCGCTCAGGTTCTCCGTTACGTGCACCCGGTGCAACCGGCCGCGGGCAACACCGACAGACCGGAAGCGATAGTCAGCTTCGGCTGCAATGCAGATCGGCCAACTGGAGGATCTGCTCCAGCCGGAACGGCTTGGTGATGACGGCTGCCACCTGAAGCTGGCGCATCTCGCCGAGGGCCAACGCGGATACGACCGCGACCGGGATGGCGGCGAGATCCGGATCGGCGAGCATCTCGTCGCGGAGCTCCCAGCCATTCATGCGCGGCATCATCAGGTCCAGGATGGTGAGGCACGGACGAAGGCCATCCCGCAGCAGGTCAAGGGCGGCCAGGCCGTCGGCCGCGCCGACCACCGCATGCCCCTCGTCCTCGAGGAGCGAGCTGATGATTTCGACGAGGGCGGGTTCGTCATCGACCACCAGGATCATTCGTCGTCTCCCGGTTCGGTTGAATCTGTGGCGGTCGGGTCGCCAGTCCTGCTTCGATTGAGCTCGACGATGAACACGCTCCCACGTCCCTCGCCGGCACTCTCGGCCCACATGGTGCCGCCCAGGCGCTCGACGATCTCGCGGCTGATGGCGAGGCCGAGTCCGATCCCCGGATAGTGCTGCGCGGAAGCATTCGGCGCCCGGCTGAATGGCTCGAAGATCGCCTCCAGCTGATCCGGGGCGACGCCGATGCCGGAATCCGAGACGCGGAATTGCGTGGTCTCGGGTCCCTCCGTCACGGAGACGTCGACCGCGCCATTCGCAGGAGAGTATTTGAGCGCGTTGCCGATCAGGTTGCCGACCACCTGGGTTAGGCGCGCGGCATCCCATGCGCCGATCACCGGTAAAGCGGGTAGCTCCAGTCGAACGCGGCCCTTCCTGCCCGGACCGAGGTCCTCGACGGCGTCGCGCACGAGCGCGACGAGGTCAACCGGGCTGCGCTCGAGATGGGTCTTGCCGGTCCCGAGCCGATTGACGTCGAGCAGGTCCTCCACCAGCCGCTGCAGCTGGTCGATTCCCTGGCCAAGGCGACGAATCGAGGTCGCGGTCCGATCGCCGTCCGGTGTTCCGGCGTTGGCCGGCGACCCCAGCCGGCGTTGAAGCAGCTCCCAGTGTCCGCGCACGACGGAGAGTGGCGTTCGGAGCTCATGCGACGCCACCGCGAGAAAGCGATCGCGAAGCTGGATCGCCTGCTGCGCTGAGCGGTACAGTTCGGCGTTGTCGATCGCCAGGCCCGATCGGCGAGCGAGATCCGTCGCGGTCACGACCGCATCGGCGTCATATGGCTCACGCTCGGGACCCCGCACGAACGAGATGGCGCCCACGGCTCGTCCGCGCGCGGCAAGGGGCACGACGATGTGCGAGCCGATCCCGAGCTCGCGCAGGAGCGCAAGGTGATCCGCATCCACGGCCCGCGCCTCGAGGTCGCTGTCGGACACGTTCTCCCAGACCGGCGCCCCCGCCTCCAGGGCCTGATAGATCGCGTGCTGTGGGCTCGCGCGTACCAGCGGCGGGTAGCGCAGCCGCAGTTGCCTGATGGCCGAGGTCTTGTCTGCATCGCGATGTGCGCTGGCCACCGTCTCGAGGGATCCACCGCTCGACAGCAGATCCACGACGCACCAATCGGCGAATGCGGGGACGACCGCTTCCGCGATTCGCTCCACCGTCTCCGCCGGATTGAGCGAGCCCGCCAGCTGTTCGCTGACCCCGGCCAGCAGCTCGAAGCGCGCACGGGCTCGATCGGCGCCGGACCGCGCCTCCCGTTCCTGCGCGACCAGCTCGGCATCCTTGAGTGCCGCCGCCGCCAGGGCGCCCAGGTGGCCAATGGTCTCGGCTACCTCGTCGAAGATCGGGTGCCGCGCGAAGAAGACCAGGATGCCGAGCAATTCGTCGCCGGCCAGAAGCGGCAGGCAGAGGGCCGCCTGGATGCCCTCCTGCGCGACCCAGGCCTGATCGAACTGCGGGTCGCCGAAGAGGCCGTTCTTGAGGAACGGCCTCTTCGTCCGCGCGACCAGGCCCATCTTGTAGGGATGCGTGGCCGGATCGATATGGTGGCGAGGGGAGTCCGCCACCCGGTTCGACAGGCCGCCGCTGGTCACCATGCGCAGCATGCCGGTCTCCGGCTCGCTGATCCAGGTGCGGATGAGCGCCGCGTCGAAGTCCTCCACCAGCACTTCCGTCAGGGTCTGGAGCACAAGAGTCGGGTCCAGGCGGGTCCAGAGGCGGGCCGCCGCGGCGGTCGTCGCTTTCAGATAGCGAAGGACCGCGACGCTGCGCTCCAGCTCGACCCGCTCGCTCAGGTCGCGGAGCACGCTCACGACCAGGCGGTGGCCGGTCGGATCACGGATCTCGGCCAGGTTGAGCTCGATGTCGCGCTCCGTTCCGTCCCGGGCCCGCGCCGGCAAGCGGATGGGACTGCCCATGAGCCGACCGACCCCGGTCTCCACGTATCGACCGAATCCTGCGTCATGCGCCACGCGCAGGCGCTCCGGCTGGATCACGTGCAGCGGCTGTCCCACGAGCTCGTCGGCGCGCCAGCCCAGGAGCCTTTCTACGGCAGCGTTGGCGTACAGGACGCGCGAGTCCATGTCGGCCACGATGACGGCGTCCGGCATCGCCTCCAACAAGAGACCGAAGTCGACGCGCGTTCGGTCAATCGATGTCACACGCGCAGTATGCCTTCATGCTCCCTGCCCTTGGTTCTGCATCAGCGCCCCGTCCATGTAGTACGTCGAGCCCGAGACGTAATTTGCATCGTCGGAAGCGAGGAAGACGGCCAGGCGTGCGATCTCCCGCGGCTCGGCCGCGCGCTTCCACGGAATGCTCTGGACCTGCTCCTCGCGAGCCTTGGGGTCGTCGAGCGCCTCCTGGTTCATCGGCGTGAGGACCATCCCCGGGCCGATGTTGTTGACGTTGATCTGGTCTTCCGCCAGCTCCATCGCGAGCGTGCGGGTCAGGTTCTGCAATCCGCCCTTGGATGCGCAATATTCGGCGGCGCCGGCGCGCGGGATCTCGTCGTGGACGCTGGTGACGTTGATGATCTTGCCCTTCCCCCCGACCTTGCGCCGTTCCTGGATGAAGCGCCGGCAGCAGAGCATCGGCCCGGTCAGGTTGGTGCGCAGGGCGGTCTCCCACGCCTTCAGGTCCATCTCCGCGACCTGCTTGCCGGTCGAGTCCACCGACGAGTTGTTCATCAGGATATCGATCCGGCCGAACTCGGCCAGCGTGTCATCGAATACGGACTCGATATTGGTTTCAGAGGTGACGTCCAGCTTCCGCAGGAGGGCGCGTCGCCCCACCGCCTCCACCTCGCGCGCCGTCTCCTTTGCGCCCGTGTCGTCCTCGAAGTAGGTCACCACGACATCGGCCCCCTCCTTGGCAAACTCGATGGCGGTGGCCTGGCCGATGCCGGAATCCGAGCCCGTGATGAGTGCCACGCGATCGGTCAGTCGATCGGTCATTTAATCGTGCTTCCTTTCGAGGTCTTGCTGAGCCGCCACGCGGCATTGATGAGGCCAACGTGCGAGAGGGCCTGTGGGAAGTTGCCGAGCGGCTCGCCGGTTTCGAGCGACACCTCTTCGGCCATGAGCCCGAGGTCGTTGGCACATGCCGCGGTGGCGTTGAAGCGCTCCTCCGCGCGTTCCTGCTCGCCCAACAGCGCGAGGCATTCTGCGAGCCAGAAGCCGCACAGTAGGAATCCGCTGCCCTCGTCCCCCCAGCGCTGGACGCCGAGGTCCGTCGCCAGCCGCTCCTCGATGCGCTCGACCGTGGCCCGCATCCGGTCGTCGTCGCCGGGAATGATGCCGACCAGCGGCATGAGCAGGACCGATGCGTCCAGCTGATCCGAGTCGAATGCGCCGGTGAATGCCCGCACGTCGGCGTTCCAGCCCTTGTCGAGGACCGCCTTCTGGACGGCGTCCCGAGCCGCGGTCCATGTGGCCACGTGCGCGACGGCGTCAAGGCGTTCCGCCAGAAGGACCGCCCGGTCCAGCGCCACCCAGCACATGACCTTCGAGCTCAGGTAGTGGCGCGCCTTGTCGCGCGCCTCCCACATCCCGAAGTCCGGCTCCTGCCATTTCGTGGCCGCCATATCGGCCAGGCCGACCAGCGTTTCGCGCATCGGCCCCGTGATACGGTCCGGTAGGTAGTCGCGCATGAGGTGGGCGCTATCGAGTACCTCGCCCAGCACATCCAGCTGGGTCTGCTGCCACGCGTCGTTGCCGATGCGCACGGGTTGGCTGTCGCGGAACCCGGCTAGGTGTTCGAGTGTGTGCTCGGTGAGGTCGCGCTCCCCATCGACGCCGAACATGATCTGGACGTGCTCGCCGTCGAGCTGACCGAGCACCTTGGTGATCCAATCGAAGTAGCGCTGCGGCTCGTCCGGGCAGGCCGCCACCCACAGCGCGCGCACCACGAAGCTCAGGTCGCGCAGCCACGCGTAGCGGTAATCCCAGTTCCATTCCTGGCCGATGCGCTCCGGCAGCGAAGTGGTCGGTGCCGCGACCACCACACCGCTCGGGGCGTACGTGAGCGCCTGGAGCACCATCGCGCTGCGGCGCATCTGTTTGCCGTGCGGCCCGGGGAGCGCGTCATGGATCGATGCCCAGGACCGCCACCCATCGCGCGTGTCGGCCAGCGCCTCCTCGGCGGAGCGCCCGTCATGCGGGCCACTCGCCAATACCCAGGATGCAGTGTCGCCGGCCGTGAGCTTGACAGTGCTCGTGAGTCGGTCGCTTGCTGCGCTGTGTGGGATCGAGGTAATGAGCTGGAGCGCGGATGGTCCGCCGATGATGTTCCAGCCCTCGGCCGTCTCGACCAGGTGGGGCCTGACCAGGCCGTACTCCGGTCGCGCGGCAAGGTCGACCTCCAGCTCGACTTCGCCTCGAGTGCATACCGCGTGGCGAACGAGATGCGTGACATCGCCTCCGTCGATCTCGTGGCCCCGAAGGTCGGGGCGCAGCGCGAGCGCATCCGTCAGCGTCACCTCGCCGGCATCGGTCCGGAAGGTCGTCTCCAGGATAGGCCCGTCATCGAGGTAGCGGCGTTCGGCGGCTGCCTCTGCTCGCGGGCGGATCGTCCAATGGCCGGCCTCGTCGTCCAGCACACGCCCGAACACCGATGCGCCGTCGAAGCGTCCGGGGGAATACCACAGGATCGATCCGTCCCGATCCTCGAGCGCCGCCGTGCGGCAATTCGAGAGTAGGGCAAGGTCGTCGATGCGCATCGATCATCCCTGATGCAAGCCGCGGACCGTATGCACGGGCTCGGTGGCCGCGCCCGCTGCCAATCGGCTTGGCGTTACAACCGACCAGCGGTCAGATCCGGCCGGTCCTCGGTCGCTACGCCACCCGGGTTGGCCATTCGACCGAGGAACCGTCTCGTGCCGGTCGCAACGCCAATTCGGTTGGCGGGGCGTCGCCCAGCGCGCGGCATCAGTCATGCATGGACGGTGACCATGATGCGAACCCTGGTTGCCGGCGCCATTGCTGGCGCAACCGGCGAGATTGCGCTCAATGTCGTCGCCTATGCCGATATGGTCGTGCGTGCCCGGCCAGCCAGCACCATGCCGGGGA
>JBBJNX010000315.1:0-3288 GCA_037721115.1 Candidatus Limnocylindria bacterium | reverse complement strand
GGAGCAGCACGGTCGCGAAGTCACCTTCGATGACCTCGATCTCCATGCCGCAATCGACGACCTGGTCACGCAGCAGCTCCATGAAGCGGATGCGCTCAGGCTGACCGGCTCGCACGTAGATCTCCGTGCTGAAAGTCTCGTCACCGCGCGTCGCGGGTCCGGTCGCATTGCCCTCGCCGTCGACCTCGACGGTCCACCCGGCGTCTTCCATGAAGCCGATGGCGGTCGCGACGTCGCGGTCCACGGTCTCAAGATCCGGGTTGAAGGCCCACGATGCGGGCGGGATGTCCGCCTCGACCGCGATGCCCTGGCCATCGGTGGCCTGGTCAACCGTTGCGACCTTGTCGATGCAGTACTGCACTGCCTTGCGAGCGCCAAGATCAGCGAAGAGCTGGCCCTCGCGCAGGTTGTACTGGAGGCTGAAGTACCCGAAGTCCGGATACGTGGCGAACTGGAGATTCTCGTCACCCTCGAGGGCGGAGAACACGTCCGACGGGATCGAGTAGTGCCAGTCGACCTGGCCCGCCTGGATGGCGTTACCGATCTGGATCTCGTCGGTGATGATCGGCATCACGATCGTCTCCGTTTCCGGAGCGCCGCCGTGATAGTCCGGGAAGGCGGTGAGGGTCAGGTTCTCGCCCGGGGATAGGCAACCGGGCTCGCACATGAACGGACCGGCCTGGACCGGCTCGCTGTTGAACGAGAGGAGCGGATAGACCGCGGCGATCGCGTCGATGCCCTCCTCCTCGAGCGCGGCGGTGAGCTGGCTGAGCAGGTCGCCCAGCGCGGTGACGTAGGCGCACGGATCGAACTCGTCCGCGTTCTCGCCGCCGGTGTTGAACGTGTCACGACTCGGAAGCTCGACCTCGCCGCTCTCGAGTGCGGCTTCCGCGTCGGTGGCGGCGGTCTCGCACTCGGCAGGATCGGCCTCGAAGGTCGCGTCGTCGGGGTCCGGCCCCAAGGTGGCCAACGTGATTGCGTCCGAAGCGGCAGTCACCTCGGCCGGATCCGCACCCTCGGCAGCGCCGACGAACTCGTCGTAGGCAGCCGTGACGACGGTCTCCGAGTCGATGGCGATACCCGGCAGGATGACCGTGGCGAACGGCGCGTACGGCTCGAGCAGCGTGAACTCGATGGTCGTCTCATCGACCGCTTCCACCGACTCGAGGAATGGCTCCAGGCAGATTGACGGATTGAACCGGCAATTCGCGCTCTGGGCGATCTCGTAGGTGAACGCCACGTCGGCGGCGGTCACCGGATCGCCGTTGTGGAACTGCGCCTCGATGAGCGTGCAGGTCCAGACGACGTCGTCCTCGCTGACTTCGCACAGGTCTGCGGCGAGATCCGGAACGGGGGTCAGCGTTGCGTCGTACTGATGCAGCGCCGAGGAAGCCGAATGCCTCCGCGGTCGGCACGTCGCTGTTCGCGTTGGACAGGGTCGTCAGTCCACCGTCGATCGCGTACGTGATCGTGCCGGTGCCCTGAGCCCCTTCCGACTCGGTTGGTTCAGCCGATGTTCCAGGCTCCTGCGAACCCGGCTCCTGCGAAGCAGGTGCATCGGTCTCTTCGACGGAGTCACCCGGGGGCTGCGTACCACACGCAGCCAGGATGAGCGCGCCGGAGAAGAGAAACGCTAACGCGTTCCACTTGGTCCGTCTCATTAATCCCTCCAGTGATGGGGTAGAACGGTGATCGGGGTCGCGCACGGCCTGATACCGAGGCGAGAGCCCAACGGGCAGTGGAGTATATCCGCTTGTCCACCTCCTTGACAGTTTGTTGATCAACTGGGCGAAGCAAGCTCGGATTGCGCTTCCCTGCCGGGCAGCGCCAACCGCATTCCACCGATTGCGGTGTTACCTGTTGTTACTGTCTGGGCGGAGAGAAGGTTCAATTCGCTCCACCGCGCTGATGTGCGGTACCAGGAATCGGCGGCCATCCGCGGTGTGAGCCTCGTCGACCACGACTCCGAAGATCTCGCGAACAACGTCAGGACGCAGGACCGATGCCGGTCTGCCATCGGCAACCACGCGGCCTGAGCCCAGCACGGCGACTCGCGGCGCGTGGGCGGCCACCAGGTTGAGGTCGTGGAGCACCGCGATCACCGTGAGCCCCCGACGGGCGCGAAGCCGGGCAACCGTCGCAAGCAGCGCCGCCTGGTGTGCGATATCGAGGTGCAACATCGGTTCGTCGAGGAGCAGGAGCTCGGGCTCCTGGGCCAGGGCCATCGCCACCAGGACCCGCTGGCGCTCTCCGCCGGAAAGCTCATCCGCCTGCCGCTCCGCCAGGTCGAGGGCATCCGCGTCGGCGAGCGCGCGCTCCACGGCCGCCGCGTCCTCCCCGGAGGAGCCGAACCAGCGCGTCGCGTGCGGCGCGCGTCCCATCTCCACGATCTCCGCGACGCGAAACCCGTCGGGCAGGGCGAGCGACTGCGGGAGGACGGCAACCCGTCGGGCGAGGGCGACGCGGCTCCATCTGTCGAGGTCCGTGCCGAACATGGCCACACGCCCACCGTCACGCGGCAGCGTCCCGGCGATCGCGCGCAGCAGGGTCGTCTTGCCGCTCCCGTTGGGACCAACGAGCGCCAGGAGCTCGCCCTGCATGACCACCAGGTCCAGCCCACGCAGGACGGCGCGCCGCGCCCGCGCGTCGGTGTACGACACCTCGAGCCCCCTGATCTCGACGACGGGGCTCATCACGACAGCGACTCGCTTACCCGACGCGAGCGCCGCAGCAGCCACAGGAAGAAGGGGGCACCGACGAAGGCGGTCACGACGCCGACCGGGATGCCTCCTGCCAGACGCGCACCCAGGTCAGCCGTCACGAGCAGCGATGCCCCGAACACTGCGCTGGCCGGCAGGAGCAGGCGATGGTCGGGCCCGACGGCCAACCGGACCAGGTGCGGCACCACCAGCCCGACGAACCCGATCGTGCCCGAGATGGCAACTGCCGCTGACGTGACGAGTGTGGCGAGCAGGGTCAGCCCCAGCTTCTCGCGACCGACATCGAGCCCCAGATGCGCCGCCGCGCCGTCACCGAGCAGGAGCAGGTTCAGGGTGCGCCAACGAGTGAGAAGCAGGATGAACACGCCGAATACCACGGGCGCGGCGATGACGAGGTCGACCCAGCCGACCGCCACCAGCGAGCCCATGAGCCAGGAAAAGATGGCCGCCAGCGCCCGGCCGGAGGCGACCATGAGCAACGCGACGCCGGCGGCCAGGAGCGATGAGACGGCATACCCGGTGAGGAGCAGCGTGACGGAGGGCAGCCTGCCTCCGCTGCGCGCGATGG
>JBBJNX010000314.1:0-3293 GCA_037721115.1 Candidatus Limnocylindria bacterium | reverse complement strand
ATCGCACGCAGGCACTGGATCCCGATATGGCCGAGTCCACCCGCTCCGATGACCAGAACGCGCGCGCCCGGGTAGAGCCGGCCGACCGCCTTCTTGACCGCGTGGTAGGCGGTCAGCCCGGCGTCGGCGAGCGCCGCGATGTCGCGCGGATGCAGGCTCGGATCGAGGCGCACCACCGAGCGCGCCGTCGTCCTGATGAGCTCGGCGAAGCCGCCGTCGGTCGAGATCCCGGGGAACTGGTTGTTCTCGCAGTGGACGTCGTCGCCGGCGCGGCACGCCCGGCACAGCCCGCAGGTCATCAGCGGATGGAGGATCACGGTGTCCCCCACCGCGACGTTCGAGACCGCCGAGCCGATCTCGTGGACCCAGCCGGCGTTCTCGTGCCCCGGGACGTAGGGCAGCGCGACGCCGGACTTCTCGGCCCACTGCCCCTCGATGATGTGCAGATCGGTCCGGCACAAGCCCGCGCCGCCGATCTTCACGATGACGTCATGCGGGCCCTCGATGGTCGGCTCGGCCAGTTCTTCGAGCTTGAGCGCTCCGTGGTACTGGTGCGGTCCGAAGTACTCGTGCAGGCGTGCGGCTTTCACGCTGCCACCTCCTCAGGTCGGGCCCTGAGTATGCAGCCCATCCTCGCCGGCCGACCAGATCCAGTCGCGGACGTCGGGCGGGTCGTCGCCCGTCTGACGCGTGTAGGCGCGATGTCGCAGGCGCTCGTCGACCATCTCCTGCCGCAGGCCGGCCGCCCGTGAGCCGAGTCCGGGCACGCGGTCGATCACGTCCATCACGAGGTGGAAGCGGTCCAGGTCGTTGAGCATGACGTTGTCGAAGGGCGTGGTCGTGGTGCCCTCCTCCTTGTATCCGCGCACGTGGAGGTTCGCGTGGTTGGCCCGGCGGTACGTCAGCCGGTGGATCAGCCACGGGTAGCCGTGGTACGCGAAGATCACCGGCCGGCTCGGCGTGAACAGCGCGTCGAACTCAGGGTCCGGGAGGCCGTGCGGGTGCTCGGACTCCGGCTGGAGGCGCATCAGGTCCACCACGTTGATCACCCGCACGCGCAGGTCGGGAAGGTGCCGCCGAAGGAGCTCGGCCGCGGCGACGGTCTCGAGCGTCGGGATGTCACCCGCGCACGCCAGGACCACGTCCGGCTCGGTGCCGTCCTCGGTGCCGGCCCACTCCCAGATCCCGAGCCCACGCGTGCAGTGAGCGATGGCCTGCTCCATGGTGAGGTAGTTCAGGGCCGGCTGCTTGCCGGCGACGATCACGTTGACGTAATCGCGCGAGCGCAGGCAGTGGTCGGCCACCGAGAGCAGGCAGTTGGCGTCCGGTGGCAGGTACACGCGCACGATCTCCGCCTTCTTGTTGATCACGTGGTCGATGAAGCCCGGGTCCTGATGGGAGAAGCCGTTGTGGTCCTGGCGCCAGACGTGCGAGGACAGCAGGTAGTTCAGCGAAGCGATCGGCTGCCGCCACGGTATCTCGTGCGCGACCTTCAGCCACTTTGCGTGCTGGTTGAACATCGAGTCGACGATGTGGATGAACGCCTCGTAGCAGTTGAACAGGCCATGACGGCCGGTCAGCAGGTAGCCCTCCAGCCAGCCCTGGCACAGATGCTCGCTGAGCACCTCCATCACCCGGCCGCCCGGGGCGAGGTGGTCGTCGGTCTCCAGCCGCTGCGCATCCCACGCGCGATCGGTCACCTCGAACACCGCGGACAGGCGGTTGGAGGCCGTCTCGTCGGGACCCATGATCCGGAAGCTCGACGGATTGGCGCGCACGACATCCCGCAGGTAGCCGCCCAGGACGCGCGTCGCCTCGCTTTTCGTCGTCGCGGGCGCGGGCACCTCGACGGCGTGTTCGCGGAAGTCCGGCAGCTCCAGCTCGCGCAGCAGCAGCCCGCCGTTGGCGTGCGGGTTTGAGCCCATCCGCCGCTCGCCACGCGGCGCGAGTGCGGCGAGCTCGGGGCGCAGCGCGCCCGCCGCGTCGAACAGCTCCTCGGGTCGGTAGGAGCGCATCCAGGCCTCCAGCTGGGCGAGGTGCCGGGGGTCGTCGCGGACACGCGCGAGCGGCACCTGGTGCGAGCGAAACGAGCCCTCGGCCGGCAGCCCGTCCACCCTCTGCGGGCCGGTCCAGCCCTTCGGCGTGCGCAGCACGATCAAGGGCCAACGCGGCCGCTCGGCTGCCCCCGACCCGCGCGCGGCGCGCTGGATCGCCGCGATCTCGTCGACGACCTCGTCGAACACGGCGGCCATGCGCTGGTGCATCGCCTCGGGCTCGGAGCCCTCGACGAACCGCGGGGTGTAGCCATAGCCCTCCAGCAGCGCGCGCAGCTCGTCCTCGGGGATCCGGGCGAGCACGGTCGGGTTGGCGATCTTGTAGCCGTTGAGATGCAAGATCGGCAGCACCACCCCGTCGCGCTCGGGGTCCAGGAACTTGTTGGAGTGCCAGCTCGCCGCCAGCGGTCCGGTCTCCGCCTCCCCGTCACCGACGACGCAGCAGACCAGCAGATCCGGGTTGTCGAAAGCGGCGCCGTACGCGTGCACGACGCATACCCGAGCTCACCGCCCTCGTGGATCGACCCCGGAGTCTCGGGCGCGACGTGGCTCGGGATGCCACCCGGGAACGAGAACTGGCGGAAAAGCCGCCGCAGCCCCTCCTCGTCACGGGCGATGTGCGGGTAGACCTCGCTGTAGGTGCCCTCGAGGTAGGTGTTGGCCACGAGCCCCGGTCCACCGTGCCCGGGGCCGGTGACATAGAGCGCGTTCAGCTCGCGCGCCTTGATCACCCGGTTCAGGTGCGCGTAGACGAAGTTCAGGCCCGGCGTCGTGCCCCAGTGGCCCAGCAGCCGCGGCTTGACGTGCTCTGCACCGAGCGGCTCGCGCAGCAGCGGGTTGTCCAGCAGGTAGATCTGGCCGACCGACAGGTAGTTCGCCGCCCGCCAGTACGCGTCGATGCCCCGCAACTCGTCGGCCGACAGCGGGCCCTCTGCGCTCGGCGGCGAAGCCTCCACGGCGGCGCGGTCACCCATCGACAGCGTCGGCGGCATCGCGTTCCGCGGCGGCGAGTAGCTCGCCGGGCGCGAGGGCCTCCCCGAACGCATGGTGATGATCGCGTGAGAGAGGAGCGAGGCTGGCGCTGCGCGTCATCTCCGAACAAGTTACATCCAATGGTGGGCCGCATTGATACGGGAACGTGAAGCTTCTGCCAGCGACCCATGTATCAGCCGTCAGGGTGGCGCCAAGCCGCAGCCTCACGCTCGTCCGTCGTCCTCGCGCCCGATGACATGTCCCTCG
>JBBJNX010000313.1:0-3311 GCA_037721115.1 Candidatus Limnocylindria bacterium | reverse complement strand
GGGCTGACGGTGATCGCCCAGCGCATCGACCTGCCGGTCGGCACCACGCATCGGATGCTCAAGGCACTGACGGCACATGGCTACGTCGAGCAGGACCTGCGGACCAAGTGGTACGAGCTCGGGTTGAAGGTCATGGAGCTGCGGGGGTCGATCATCACGCAGGCGGTCAGGATGGCAAGCGACGCCCGACCGTACCTCCAGTCCCTCTCGGTCGCGACGGGCCTTCGCTGCCACCTTGCCATCTATCGCGGCGGCAACGTCATCTACATCGACCGCGTCGACAGTGACAGCTCGGGCAGCAGCGGATACGTGCCCCTGGGGCTCCAGGCGCCGGCTTATTCCACCGGTCTCGGCAAGGTCCTGCTTGCCTACGCGCCCGCGGAGGAGGTCGAGGCACTGCTGGTGTCCAACAGTCGCCAGAAGTTCACCAGCAACACCATCACCGAGCCCGAGGAGCTGCGCGAGGAGCTGCGACTGACGCGCCAGCGAGGGTTCGCCGTCGATCACGGCGAGTCGTCGGAGTTTCGCAGCTGCATCGGCGCGCCCATCTTCGACTATCGGGCACACGCCATCGCGGCGATCTCCGTGGCCGGCACCGTCGACGATGTGACGCGCAGAGCGTCGGAGCTCGAAGAGATGCTGGTCGCCAAGGCACGGGCCATCTCCGAACACTTCGGCTACCGAGGGACGGGCGCACCCTCCGCGCGGTAGGCGCCGCCCGCGTCGTCGAGCGCCCTCTCGAGATGCAGCCATGCCGCGTGCAGGGAGGCACCCCCGAGCGTCTCCAGATCCGCGCCAGGCGTCGCGTAGGGTGGTGGAAGCCGCCGCAGGAACTGCTCGACCGCGTCGGTCATCGAGGGACGCCGCATCGCGACCACGGCCGCCGCGGTCTGTGCCGCGATGTCGACGAATCGGGCGCTCTCATCGAGCAGCGGCCCGAGCCTGGCGCCCGCGACGATCGACGATCCGTCGACATGAGCCGATCGGAATGCATGTCCCATGCCCACCTGCGCCACGTCCAGGCCCGCGAGCCGCACGAGCGACGCGCGATACGCGTCCGGGTCCTCGTACAACGGCAGCCCCGAGCCCCCGCCAAGACCTTGGATGGCATCACCCGCCAGCGCCGTCCCGTCCGGATGGACCAGGAACGTGACCGATCCAGCGGTGTGGCCGGGCGTCTCGACCACTTCGAGCGCGACACCCGCGCCAAGGTCGATGCGGTCCCCGTCACGCAATGGTCGCCCGACCGCCACGGTCCCCCCGGTGACCTCGACCAGCATCCGCTCGCGCTCGGCGGCGCGCTCGTCGAGGCCCAGCCGGCGAAAGACACGCGCGAACTCGTCGTCGCTCATCACCGATCTCGCATGCAACCGACCACTGTCCCCTGCGTGGATCCGAACTCGTGCGGCAGAAGCGCTGACGACCGCGGCGTGACCGCCCATGTGATCGGCATGCCCGTGCGTCGTCAGGACGAGGTCGATGTCCTGAAGCGACAGGCCAAGCGCGCTCAGCGCCGGTTGGATCGCGCTGCGCGGGTGGTCGGCGAAGCCCGTGTCGACGAGCGCGACGCGGTGTCCCACGATGACGTAGATCGCCACGAATCCCTCGCCGATGGACCCCCGGATGAGGCTGACATGGCGACTGACAGGCTCGGCGGCGGCCACTGCGTGAGATAGACTATCACCTGCTGAAACGACCAAGGCTCGCGCAGCGGGAGAGTGGGCGTGTCACCGACAGGCGAACCATCGGTTGCGACCGGCGCGCAGGACGATCTCCTGGACCGACTTGACAGCCTCCCACGCGTCCGCCTGGCCGTGCTGCCGACGCCGCTTCAGGAAGCTCCCCGACTGGCCGACCTCGCCGGCGTCGACCGGCTCTTGGTTAAACGCGACGACCTGACCGGGTTAGGCATGGGCGGGAACAAGGTCCGCACGCTGGAGTACACGGTCGCTGACGCGCTCGAGGCCGGGGCGGACCTCCTGGTCGGGTCTGCCTACGTCCACTCCAATCACTGTCGCCAGCTCGCGGCCGCCGGAGCGCGCCTCGGGATCGATGTTCGGCTCATCCTGCGGCGCAAGCCGGGGACCCCGCTCGAGTGGCAGGGAAACCTGCTCCTCGATGAGCTGTTCGGGGCCGAGATCGAGTTCGTCGACGCCCCTGATGTGGTGGCGCTACTGGCGCTCGCCAACGAGCGCATGGAAAGTCTTCGGGCGACCGGCCGGAGGCCCTCGCTGTTGACGCTGGGCCCGCGGTCGAAGCTCCTTGGCGCCGTCGCCGCGATGCGGACGCTGCTCGAGATCCGCGACCAGGTCGCGGCGGAGGCCGAGGCCCGTACCCGGATCTACGTCACGTCAGGCGGTCCCACGTATGCCGGCCTCATCGCTGCGGCCCGGATCGTACGGTACGGCGGCTCGATCCACGGCATCTCGAACCAGTCATCGACCGCCGAGCATCAGGCCGACGTGATCGGGCTGCTCGCCCGGATCGAGACGCTTCTTGACCTGTCCATCCCGAACCGAGCGCCGGCCATCGACATCGACGATCGATTCCTCGGCGAGGGGTACGGCATCCCATCGGAGGAGGGCCTCGAAGCGATCCGCGTCGCGGCGCGCCTCGATGGCCTGATCCTGGACCCCATCTACACCGGCAAGGGCATGGCCGGACTCCTCGGGCACGCGGTCGAGGGCCGGTTCCAGTCCGAGGACCTCGTAGTGTTCCATCACACCGGCGGAGTCCCGGCGGTGTTCACGTATGCGGAGCAGTTGCACTCCATCGCACCGGAAGCGTCGCTCAGCTAGCGTCCCCGCGCCCCGCCCGACCAGCCAGGCTGGCCGCGATGCGCTCGAGCTCGATGTCGCTCGGCGAGGGGGTCCGCGCCGTCCGTCCACCGTCGGCCCGGACGACCGTGCCCGTGACGTACGAGGCCCCGGCCGACGCGAGGAACACGACGGCCTCGGCGATCTCCTCGGCGCGTCCGGGCCGACCGAGCGGGATCATCGCCCACCGGGCGGTATTGGAGGGCGTCGGCTCGTCATCCACCTCGCGGCCGTTCACCACATTGCCGGGCTCCACGGCGTTGACCAGGATCGCGTGCGGTCCGAGCTCCGTCGCCAGGCACCGAGTCACGGCCTCGAGGCCTGCCTTCGCGGCGTCATAGATCACCGCATTCGTGTGCGCCGCGGTCGCGCCCGTGCTCGAGATGAACACGATCCGGCCGCCTCGCCCGCGACGGACCATCGACCGGGCGACCGCCTGGGCGATGAGGAAGTGGGAGACAAGGTTCAACTCGAGCTGGTCGTCCAGGTCCGTTT
>JBBJNX010000312.1:0-3321 GCA_037721115.1 Candidatus Limnocylindria bacterium | reverse complement strand
GGTCGGAAGACGTCGCGGCCAAGGCGAGTGCCCATACAACGGCAACCACCCCGATGAGGTTCGCCAGCCCGAATCCCGGCTCGATACGGGCCACGCGCCCGAGTTGGGGGATGAACTCGTACCCCCAGAGCCGGCCCCAGTCCCAGTCCACCCAGCCGTTGAGTATGAGGACCGAATGGACCAATGCCGTAACGGCGCACCACACTCCCGTCTCGCGCCGCCAGGGCAGCGCCCGTCCTATCGGTAGCCATAACCGCATTGCACGGTGAGTGGCCCCCAGATAGCCGGTGTCGGAATCGGTCCGTCGAGTACCGCCACCCGGGAACTATGCCGCGGCCCGGTCTCCAGCGGGGGCGCACGCCATTCAGTACCATTCCGCGCGCCAATCGCGGAGCTGATCGATCTCGCGGGTCTGGGCTTCTATGATGTCCTCCGCGAGTCCACGGATCTCGTCTCGCTCGGTCTCGGCCAATGCGATCTCGGCAGCCGCGACCGCCTGCTCATGGTGCCGAATCATGGCATCCATGAAGTCGCGATCGAACGGTTCGGCTTCGCGAAGGCCATCCACCTCGGAGGTCATGTCCATCATCCCGCCGCTCATCGATTGACCGGCCGGCATGGACATGCCCGGCAGCATCGGCATCTCCTCCATCGATGGCGTGTCGGAGCGCCCGAACCATTGCTCGCGCCAGTCCTGCATCTGGCTGATCTCGGCTGTCTGCGTCGCGACGATGTCGTCGGCCAAGTTTTGCAGTTCGGGACGTTCGGCGCGCTCTTGAGCGATCTCGGCCATGGCAATGGCCGACTCGTGGTGGGGGACCATCATGTCGATGAAGGCGCGATCGATCGGTGCGTCGCCCCCGGAGATGCCGCTGCATGCGGTGGTGACGACCGCGAGTGTGGCGATGGCGAATACGGCCGGCTTCGGGATCGGTCTCAAGGTGGTGGACTCCTATAGTTTTTCTGGCTGGTTGGAGGCGGAAGCGCGGCGTGGTGGCGCCGATGCCGATGGCATAGCCAAACAGCAGGCCTACAACCGCGAGGATCCAGTGCAGCGGATGGCTGAAGCGATGATCGGCCGTGCCGAGGTAGGTCAGCAGGCCCGCTCCGCCAGGGTCAGCCCGGCCACCCCAAGGACCGGCTGCGCCTGATCACGGACAAGCCACTCGCACCTAGCCTCCATCATCGCCACTACAGGTCTGTCGTGGCGTCAGCATATCGCATCCTCGCGAGGGTGGCTCGTCTGGTAGCCTCGTCGTCGTGACCGAACGCCCTCCGCGACTGAATCAGCCCTCGGTGGGAGCCGTGCTCGGCCCGCTCGGTGCGGCGGTGATGCGTGTCCTGTGGACCGGGGATGAGACGCCCCTTGGCTCGCTGATCGAGCAGCTCTCCAGCGAGCGGCGTACGCCCGCCTACACGACGGTCACGACGATCCTCACCCGCCTGCGTGAGCGAGGGCTGGTGGAGCGGACGCGACGCGGCCGCGAAGCGGTCTATCGGGCGGCGGTCTCCGAGCGACAGCTCATCGAGGCCAGTAGCAGTCGTGCGGTCGACGAGCTCATCACGCGCTACGGGGCCTCAGCCATGCGCCACTTCGCGGAGCGCCTCGCCGACGCTGATCCGGAGCTGCGCCGGCAACTGATCGACCTGGCACAGCGCCGCCGCTCACCGAAGGCGCGGGACGAGCGATGAATTTCACCCATGTGCTCCCGCTCGCCTTGCCGCCGGTGGTGATGGTGGCGCTCTGTGCCGTAACCGCGCGCGCCATCGGTGGCGACCCGATGCTGGGCGCCGAGCTGGGACTGGCGGTGGTCATCGGCGTCTGGCTCACCCTGCTCCTCACCCGGATTCGGCCGGCCATTGTGGGCCAGCGCCAGCTTGAGCAGGTGGCGACGCCCATCCGGCTGGGCCATCGCGATATTCGACTGCTTAGTTCGGGGCGCGCGCCCGAGGCATTCGTGGTCGGACCGCTCCAACCCGCGATTTTCATCTCTGGCGCGCTGCTCGAAGTGCTGGATGCCGATGAGCTGGAAGCGGTCCTCCTCCACGAGGATCACCATCGACGTACTCGCGCACCGCTGCGAGAGCTCGCGCTTGCGTGCTGGCTGCGGCTCGTCTGTGGCCTGCCGGCGATGGCGCGCTGGGTCGAGCGACGTGTGGCTCACCTGGAGATCGAGGCCGATCGGTATGCTCTGGCTGCCGGAGCAAGCTCGGCGACGCTGGCCTCAGCCCTGATCAAGTGCGATCGCAGCGCGTCTCTCAGGGGGATGGGGTTTTCGTCAGCCGCCGACCTGCGGCTGCGGCGGCTGGTCGACGGCGGCGGAGTGATGAACGGTCCGGCTGCCGCCCCGATCGAGTGGCTCGCGCCGGTCCTGCTGGCACTCGGGCTCGCAGCCTGCCATCTATTCTTGGGCTGACGATCAGCAGCCCGCGGCTGTTGGAAGCGACTGGCGCGGGATGGTCGCTGGCGGTCGCCACATCGTCCAGGCCGTCCTCCCCCCGGGCAGGCTGACCCGCTCGCGCACGCGAAACCCTACGGCACCGTACCAGGCCAGGATGTCGGGGCGGCTTGTCTCGAGGTAGGCCGCGCCACCGCTGCCATCCACCGGTTCGAGGAATGCGTCGAGCAGGGCGCGTCCGACCCCGCGACGCTGCGCATCGGGCCGCACGCCCAGTGCGGCGAGGTGCCAATGTCCCGAGTCTGTCGGATCTGCGGCGTGCAAGGCGCGCCAGCGCCGGAAGAGCGGCACACTCGCCATACCTGCATGCCTGAGTAACGCTAGCGCGGCGCCCGTGTGTCGCAGCGTCCGCAATGGCGACGGGTGGTAGAACGGCGGCCACCCGACCGCTGCCCCGGCCACCTCCCCTTCAATCAGCGCAACCAGAAACGATCCTCGGAGCGAGGCGTCGGTCGAGAGCACCGACAGGGCGGTCCGTAGCACCGAGATTCTGCGGGGCCGACCTGACAGAGTTGCCGACCACGTTGGATCCTCGGCGAAGGCGGCCACCAGAGCGTCGACGGCTGAATGGTGATGCCCGGCCGTGGCAACCGACACGATGGTCGGGGGCGGCCAATGCTTCGACACGTGGCCCTCCTCAATTGGCGGCGTCAACGGTACCCAACAGAGTCTCCACCAATTCGACCATGGAACTCGTTGGGAGCTCTCCGAAGACCTCGGAAACGACGTTGCCATCCGCATCGATGAAGTAATGGCGAGGTAGGCCGAATTGAGGGCTCCAGCGGTAGAAGTTGTCCAGAGAAGGATCGAGCAGGATCGGGTAGGTGATGCCATAGCGCTCCACGAATTCGCGCACGGCTTC
>JBBJNX010000021.1:0-12493 GCA_037721115.1 Candidatus Limnocylindria bacterium | reverse complement strand
AGTAGTCGACCCCGACCAGGTTCTCCTGGAAGATGTTGTGGTCGAACATGTATTCGGCGGCCTCGCCGAGGTTGATGATCCACTCGGCGAGCTTGGGTGGCTGGACGCCGTACGCCATATTCTGGCCGTAGATCGAGCAGGTCGCGTGGTTGTCGCCGCAGATGCCGCAGATGCGACTCGTGATGAAGTGGGCGTCGCGCGGGTCCTTGCCCTTCATGAAGATCGAATAGCCGCGGAAGATGGACGAGGTGCTCCAGCATTCCTCGACCCGCTTGTTCGCGAAATCGATCTTGGTGTAGATCCCCAGGCTACCCACGATCCGGGTGATCGGGTCCCAGGCCATCTCCACCAGGTTGCTCTTGTTGTCACTCCTGACCGTGGCCATGGCCTTGTCGGTCGCCGTCGTCATCGAAGGGTCTCCTGTTCGGCTGTCTTGGCTATCACCACGTCTTCTGGTATCCGGTCGTGCTCTCGGCGCGGTTGTGGCGCCACTTTGGCTCTTTGTCGACGGTGCTGGCCGTCATCCCGCGGAGACCGCGAATAAGCGAGCCATACGCGCCGCTGGCTGCCGTCGAGACACGAGCACCAGGAGGCTCATCCATGAACGGCATGAACTTGTCGGGGAATCCGGGCATGGTGCAGCCGATGCAGATGCCGCCGACGTTCGGGCATCCGCCGACGCCGTTGATCCAGCCGCGCTTGGGGACGTTGCACTTCACGACCGGTCCCCAGCAGCCGAGCTTGACGATGCATTTCGGTGAGCCGTACTCCGTCGCGAAGTCGCCCTGCTCGTAGTAGCCGGCGCGGTCGCAGCCCTCGTGGACCGTCTTGCCGAACAGCCAGGTCGGGCGCAGCGCCTCGTCGAGGGGGATCATGGGCGCCTGGCCGGTGGCCTGGTAGAGCAGGTAGAGAATCGTCTCGGAGAAGTTGTCGGGATGGGTCGGGCAACCGGGGATGCAGACGATGGGGATGCCGGCCTTGGTCTTGAAGTCCCACCCGAGGTAGTCCGGCACCCCCATCGCGCCCGTAGGGTTGCCGGCCATGGCGTGAATGCCGCCATACGTGGCACAGGTGCCGGCGGCAATGATGGCGAGCGCCTTCGGGGCGAGTCGGTCGAGCCACTCGTTCGTCGTCATCGGCTGACCGGTCTCGGGATTGTTGCCGAAGCCGGAGAAATAGCCCTCACCGCTGAGGTGCTCGTTCGGGATGGATCCCTCGACCACGAGGACGAATGGGTCGAGCTCGCCGCGCTCGGCCTTGAAGAACCACTCGATGAAGTCGTTGACGCCGCCCACCGGCCCGTTATCGAAGTCAATCAGCGGCCAGTGCACGGCCACGCGGGGAAGACCCGGAAGCGCGCCGAGGACGATCTCCTCGATGCTCGGCTGGGTGGCCGCGGTGAGCGCGACGGAATCGCCGTCACAGCTGAGTCCCGCGTTGATCCAGAGAACGTGAACGAGCGGCGCTTCCTCGCGCGTGGCGGTTCCCTCCACTCCCTGCGCCAGTGTTGCCATGGACAACCTCCTTCACGTATTTCGCTAACCGGTCGGGATCAAATGCCTCCTGCCACGCTCGGAATGACGTCGGTCTGTGCGGTGCCTGCGGCTCCGTGCGCGCGAAGGGGCCGAACGCCGCCGACGAGTAGAAATCGATAGTCGAAAGAGACCGCGGCGCACGCCTCGGTAGTGGCAGGGAAAGCCTACTTCGAGTGCCTGGATCCCGTAAGGTCAGCCGCCATATAGCGCGCGATGGCACATCGCATGCTGGTATCGCCTCACCCCGTTCGTGCCGTCTGGTACGACTCACATCGGGCTCTAGCCAGGAGGAGCGATCATGACCAGCGAGCGAACATCGGATACCGATATGAATCCCAGCGAACCGCAGGGTGTGGGTGAGAGCGGACAGCGTGGCGCTGAAGATGTCGCCGCCGAGGAGTCCGAGCCGGGCCGATACGACACCGGAGAAACGAGCTCGGCAGGCCGCCCGGCCGGCGAGTCAACGATGCGCGACGCGACCAGCGTGGACCCCCAAGAGCCGATCGACGAGGAGAGTCCGACACTCCCGCCCGCCTGAGACTTGTTCTCAGTCAGATCGTCTGGTTGGCAACCGAGAGGTGGTGCCGCGTCCATTTCTCGAGGGCGGCGCGCTCGGCGTCAGTGAGGACCTCGCAGACCCAGCCCCAGTGCAGGCTCACCCAGTTGCCGACGGCCGCGGCGTCGGCGAAACCCTGACCGTCCACCTGACGCAGCGCCCGCTCCCTTACGTCGGTGCCCAACACAAGCCGCCCCTCGCGCAGCTCGAGGGGCGGTCTGTCGACAATGACCTCGGCGCCTTCGACCCTCACGACGCGCCCCCAGCTGACGCGGCATCCATCCAGGGTCTCCATGGAATGGGCAAGTTCTCCGACCCGGGAGTGAATGTCCAGGACATGAAACGTATGGTGCGGACGCGCTCCGGCAGGAGCCTTCCCAAGGACGATCTCTCGCATCCGACCGGTTAGTCGCGAGCCGAACCTCGCCACCATATCGTCGTAGAGCTGTCGGACCTCGACCTTTTCCAACAGACCGTTGCCGATCCAATAGGCTTCGACGACGCGCGCATCGAACGGGTCCGCGATGCCGTTGGCTCGGGCGATGAGCTCCAGGTACGGCATTGCACCGGTGAATCGGCGCAACATGGGCGTGAGGTCAGGGTCGGTGGCTCCCGCGGTGGCGTACTGCAGCAGCGTGCGGTTGTCGTCTCCACCGCAGTACTGGAGCCGGTTCGGCATGAACGCATACCGAATGAAGCGCAGGGTGCCGGCGAGGGGCGACGCTGAAGGCGGAGCGATCACTGGCTCGCATCCTCGAGCATCTTTTCCATCTCGCCATTAAAGCGGAGGAAGTCTTCGGCCTCGTCGTTCGGAATGCGTTCGAGCGCCTGCCCAGCGTAGATGACGACATATTCACCGGGCTGCAGATCGGGCATGGCGGCCACGCGTACCCAATGCTCGCGATCGATCTCCAGCACGCGAGCGCGATCGCCGCTGACCTCGAGCACACGGTGGGGCACGGCTCGGCACATCTGTCAGACCGATCCTGCGGTCGTCGCGAGCCGCGCGTGAGGACCGGTCACCAGGTCCCTCACACGATGAACGACCTCATTGAGGGCAGCATTCACCGGCTCGCTCAAGCCAATCCCCAAATCCATTGCCAGTGGCTGGCATCCGACCAGGTAGGCACGCCGTGGCAGCACCCCGAGGGCGCGTGCCAGGATCATGACCCGCGAGGGTACCGTGTAGTGCATATCGGCAAGAAGCTGGCGGCGGTCGTCCGCGTCAATCGCGGCGAGCTCAGGTACAACGATCTCCAGGACGTGCAGCGAACCTGGAACCGCACCCTGATCGACCGTATCGAGAACGATCACCATGTCGTAACGGTCCATGAGGTCCTGGACAAGTCCGATTCCGGCAATGCCGGACTGGACCACGGTCACGTCCGCGCCAAGCTCGGCCGCAGCGCAGCGCTGGGCAGCCGCAATTCCGAATCCATCGTCCCCCATCAGCTCATTGCCGATGCCGGCGATGAGCACGCGCTCGCTCACTGTGGGCGCTCCGGCGGCTCGCTGATCTGCACCAACGGCGATCGGCGGGCGGCTGCCGCCTGGACCTCCTCGGTGTCCGGGGCCAGGTCGTAGAGGTCGAGCAGCGAGGTGACGACCGAATCCTCGGTGAGCCGCTCGAGCATGCCTCGGCCGCCCAGCAGACGGACCCGATCAACGAACCGCGCCAGCCCCTGGCGATGTAGGAGATCGACCCCGTCGAGGAGCTCCAGGACACGACCGCGGGTCTCGTCTGGCAGCCCGTCGATCTCGGCGACACGATCCGCGACCCAGGCCATCAGATCGTCAAAGTCCGCGGGCGGTTGTGCGGTGGATCGCTGGGCGAGCAGCACGATCCGCTCACGCGGCTCGAGCGGCACGAGCGTCACGCCCCCGCCCACGAGGCGCCGTCGGGCTGCGCGCCCAGGCAGTGCTCGCAGGCGTCACGCGGAATGCCGGCACAGTGCGGACAGTTCGGCGGGCAGTCGCCGTGCGCGCTGCGTGTCAGATCGGCGAACTCGTCCGCGAAACGGCGCCCACCCTCGCGCACGCCCCCTTCGGTCAGATGGTAGCGCTCGCCGTGCTGCTCGATCAGGCCATCGGCCACCAGGATCGCAACTTGGGATCGCAGAAGATCGAGATCGGTCACCAGCAGCCGATGCAGCTTGGGCATGTCCGGAGCACCGGACGGATCCTCTCCGCGCAGCCAGAACATCGCCTGCAGAACATCGTCGCGGCAGCGGATGGCGGCCAGGGCATCGCCGCGTGAGGGAGCTTCCTTCACGCCTGCGCTCCGTGGCCGTTGGCGCCAACTGTGGCGGGCGCGGTCAACTCGCCGCGTAGCCAGCCGATCACCTCGGTCGCACGCATCTCGCCGGTGGCACTCAGCCCTTGGCCCCAGTTGTTCTCAACCGGCTCGAACTCGATCACGGTCGTATCGGCCGGCAGCAACTCGAAATGTGAGCCGATGACCAGCAGGTTGTGCAGGCTGATGCTGCCCGTGACCGCCTCCGCAACACAGTCCTGCACCGTGGCAGCCGGAATTCCGCTGGCAATCCATCGGTACCGAGTCAGCGAACCAGGCTCTCGTCCACGCTCGATGGCGCCGAAGAAGATGGCGCGGTCGAACCGGTCAGGATCGTCACGAAGCCAATCCATCACCGTGATCGGGTTGTAACTCACATCTTCGACGACGACTCCAGAGGACCACTCCAGTGCACGCAGGCGGTCTACGAGAATCGCACCGAATGACATGTCCCCCAGGTAGGTATAGCCGACGCCGCCAAGGAGGAGCACCTCAGTCGACACCACACGCACAGGTATTGATCTCGCGAGTGAGTACTCCAGAATCGCTATGGATGTGTGTTGTGCATGGCATGCACGGGTCGAACGATCGGATTGCCCGAAGCACGTCGATGCCCTGGTACGCTCCGCTGCCGGTCTCGAGGATCGGCGTATTGAGCACCGCCTCCTCGTATTTGCCAGGCGTCTCCCATGGGTCGTGCGGGGATGCATTGATGGTGGATGGCGTGATGATCTGATAGTTCGTGACGACGCCGTCATTGAGCTCGAGGTGATGCGACAGGAAACCGCGACCGGCGCCCCAGAACCCGACGCCGAGCTGTGTCCCGCGCTTCGGTACCTCGAACTTGGTACTCACGGCCGTCTGCCCTGACTTCATCAACTCCACGGCTCTCGACCACAGATTCAGGGCGACCATCGAGGTGTAGGACACGCAGTACGCCCGCCCGCGATTGCGCTCGAAGGCATTCCAGACATCGGGAACCTTCCATTCGAGCTCCATCTCCGGCAGGCGACCTGCCGGTACCAGCATCTTCAGCGAGTGTCCCGTCGCCTCGATGTACGGGTTGGACGGAATCTTCTGGGCGATCGCGGTGTTCCAGAGGCGAGCGCTGGCCTCGGCATCCATGGCCTGGCGGTCCCACCGCGGTGAGGTTGCCCACGTGTACTTCTCGCGCCAGTTTGACGCCTGCGGACGGGGCTTCGTGGACTTGTTCCACGGATGGTATGGCGAGAGCGGCGCGCCCAATGGATCGGTCTTGAAGCGCATCTCGTCCCCCGCCCAGTCCTCGTAGAACGAGTGCTCCACGAACTCCTCCAGCCCAAGGTTGATGTGCTGAAGATTCGTCGTCACCTGCTTGCCGTCGATGATCACGCCTGGTGTCGCCCAGCGACGCTCGCCCCACTCGGCACAGTTCTCGTACGTTGCGTCGTAGGCATCCTCGTCATCCCACTGGCCCAGATCGATCAAGTTCGCGCTCGTGCGCCCGACATCGCGGTAGCGCGGATCGGCGTCGTAGAAGAAGTCACAGATGTCGTCGTAGATGGCGGCGACCCGCTTCCCGTAGTCAAAGAACTTCTGAATGCGCAGATAGATCTCGTTGAGCGTGGTCAGGCTGATGGTGGCGCTGATCCCACCGGGCACGATCGTCTGTGGATGCGGGTACTTGCCGCCGATCAGGACGTACGCCTCGCGCGCGACGCGCGTCATGCCCAGCGCCTCCAGATAGAGGCTGCCCTCGAGCGGATTGAGGTCCTTCATGATGTCAGCGATGGTGCTGTAGCCATGCACGTTGCTGTGAGGAGCCGGAGTGCTCTCGGCGCGCCGGTAGAGCTCGGGATTCGTCTTCGAGACGATCGCCTCAGAGTAGTCGGGTCCTGCGAGCAGGAAGAGGTGCAGCGGGTTGTCGTACAGGTATTCAATCGCCAGGAGGAGGTTGCGCACCACGATGCCGAGCGGCGGCGGCTTGACGCCACAGGCCATCTCGATCGCGAGCGCAGCAGCGGTCGAGTGAACGCCCCCACAGACGCCGCATGCACGGCTGGTGATGAAGATGGCGTCCCGCGGATCGCGGCCCATCATGATCACCTCGTAGCCACGAAACAGCGTCGCGACACTGCGCGCCTCGATGACCTTCCGGGCCTGGTTATCCACCACCGTGTGGAAGGCAAGGGCGCCGGCGACACGCGTCACCGGATCGAAATTTTTCGTTTCGATGTGCCCGTTGCGCTGAAGCAGATCCTCGATCTGGTCGCGCGTCAGGGTCTTGACCCCGCCGTTCGTATCGGGCGCTTGCGCAACGGCGTAGGGATTGGGCACGTCATCACGCAGGAATGGGCGTCCCTCAGCGTCGAAATCGACCGGCAGGTTCTTGAAACACACGTTGGAGCGAAGCCTCTAGCGTTCGAAGATGCGGACGACGCCGGCCAGGTGCCGGTCGGTGGCCAGGAGACCACCGCGGAGCGCCGCCAGGGCTCCGTTGATGGTGGTCAGGTGCTCTGGCAGCGGCTTGGTGTGGCCGGCCACGGCCCGCAGACCTCCCGCGAGCTGGGCGACATTACGGTCGGCCCGCCTGAGGGCAATGATGATCAGCACCAGGTAGACGACAAGCACGATAACGACGATCGCCACCACCGCGAGCGTCAGGTACCACAACAACATCAGCCGAGGCCCCTCGAACCGCGCGCGCCGAGCGCGGTCTCAATCGTGGCGGCGTGCTGCTCGATGGCTCCGGCGGTCTCCAGGATTCCTCCGGCGACGGTGATCGTGTCCTCCAACGCCGCGATATTCGCAGTATTTCCGGCAATGCCGAGCCCCGCCTCGAGCGTCGTGGCGAAATATCGCTCGATGCCGCGCGCCGCGTTCAGGGTGCGGTGCAGCATATAGACGACCACCGGCACCACTACGAAGACCGCCACGCCAAGAAGGGTCCACCAGAGGATGTAGACGATGACCGGTATGTCCATGACTCAGCTCTCACTCTGGCGGCCGACCGCGTCAATGGTGCGCACCAAGTGCCCATCGATGCTGCGCAGGCCCTCTCCGGCGGCGGTCAGCCCCGCATTCAACTGCGTGACCTCGGGGCCCAGATGGCCGGTCTGCGTCTCGATGGCACGAACGCCGAACGCGATCTTGCCCAGGTAGCTCGAGCGCCACGTATAGCCGATCGGCTCGCCCCCGATGCTCTCGAGCGCCTTCATGATTCGAGCCAGGAAGATGACCAGCACCGCGACGAGCGCAAGGACGGCGATCACGGTGGCGACCATCAACGCGAGGATCATCGGACCAGTCCGGGTGCCGCGCCGTGCGCACAGGCCGGGCACGACGGACAGCCGGATGCGTGCCCCTCGATGGCTGCCGTGGCGGCATCGATTCCCGCTGCGCGCTCCAGGATCTTTCCGGCAATCCGGTTCGTGGTGGCGAGCAACGGAATGTGAATGGTGGCGTTCGCAATCCGCTGTCCGACCGCCCACACCGTCGCGGCAGCACCGTTGATCTGACGGGCAGTGTGGAGGATCCTCGACAGGAGAAATCCGACAACCACGATCACCACGACGCCCACGACGAGACTGATACCCCACACCGTGACGATCGCTGACTCGCTTGGCATCGCTCAGCGTCCTCGAATGACCTGGGGCGTGCTCACCGCCGAGACGATCTGCGCGCCATGGGACTCGATGCTCTCCGCTCCCATCAGGATCTCGCCCGCTATCCGATTCGTCTCGTCCAATTGCCAGATGACGTGCGTATCGACAGCGATCTGCTCGGCAGCCTCGAGTGCCTCCGCGGCGTGGCCGAGTATCGCGCGTGCCGCGAGCCACACCGCGACCAGCAGCGCTGCCGCGACGACGATCAGCACGGCTGCGATGCCGAGACCCCAGGCGAAGATGGTGAACAGTTCGGCATCAGTCATCGGGTGTCACCGGGCTGGTAGGTATCCTCCTGCTCCTGTTCGGGGGGCATCACGTGCTCGGGCACATCGGTCGCCCAGTTGCGGTGATCGCCACGTCCGGGCCGTCGTGAGCCCGCGAACTGGATCTTCTCGTAGAAGAAATGGACGAAGTTGTCCACGACGTCCGGCTTCTGGATGTTGCCCCAGCCGCTCGGTACTCGACCGCCCTCGACCCGGTCCCAGCGTGTCTCACGGCTCACCGACCGATTCGACATGCTTCTCAGGCGCCTGATCCCGAAGCCCACCATCTTCGATGCCGTGCCGGAGATGCCCGAGCCGGGGGGCGCCTTGTAGAACGGGCTGAACTTGTCAGGGAAGCCGGGCATCGTGCAGCCGATGCAGACGCCGCCGGCGGCCATGCAGCCACCCATGTGCGATTGCGCACCGCGGCTCACGATATTGCAGTTGACGACCGGTCCCCAGCAGCCGATCTCAACGAGACATTCCTTGTCGCCGTAATTTTCGGCGAACACGCCTTCCTCGTAGTAGCCGGCGCGGGTGCAGGCGCGATGTACCGTCTCGCCGAAAAGCCACGCCGGCCGGCCCAGCTCGTCGAACTCGGGCAGCGGACCCATGCCCTGGAGGAACATGAGGATGGCACCCACGGTCTCGGTGAAGTTGTCGCCGATGGGCGCGCAGCCGGGAATATTGATGACCGGCAAACCAAGTGCGCTCCGGTAGTCGGCACCCAGGAAGTCCATCACGCTCATCGCGCCGGTGGGATTCCCGATGGACGACGGGATGCCGCCCCACGTGGCACATGTCCCGATCGCGATCACCGCCGCGGCATTCGATGCCATGGTTGCAAGCCGCTCGGAAGTGGGGAACGGACGCTCCCCACTCTCGATCGCCTGGTCTCCCATCGCCGACCAGTAACCCCCGAACTCCGCGGCGATTCGCTCGTCCGCAATGGATCCCTCATAGATGACGACGTATGGCGCGTCAAGCTCACCATCTGCGGCTTCCTTGAACGGACGGATGAACTCCGTGCCGTTCTCGACGGATAGCACCGGATGGTGCAGGACGACCGTCGGCAGCCCGCTCACGCCACCGGTGAGGAGATCTTCGACCGAAGGGTTGGTGGCACCGGTGACCGCGATGCTGCATCCGTCACAGCTCATGCCCGCCAGCCAGAACGCGTGGACGGTCTTGACCGGCCCCTGTGGAGCGCGGCGCGGGATGGGCGCCGGCTCCGGGCTCGCCGGAGGGACGCTCGGCGCGGGCGCATCGCCTGATGGCGCCTCGACCGGGGGTGCGCTGACAACCATCAGATCAGGCGCGGCTTGGCGCGTCCTGCGCCAGCCGGTCGGCAGCGGCCGTCATCGCCATTGTTGCCGGTGCCTCGGGTCCCGAATCGATCAGCGAGCGCCGCTCGCGATCAGCCACGACCACGGCGTCGTCGTACGGAACCGTGCCGAGCAGGTCGACCTCGAGCCGTTCGCAGTACTCGCGGATCGCGGCCTCGTCAGCACCGGAACGCACCTTGTTGGCGACAGCCCAGATATTGGGGATCCCGAGCTCCTGAGCAAGCGGGACCGTGCGCTTCATGGTCTCCATGGCGCGGTAGTACGGCTCGACCACTACGACGAGGCTCTCAACGTGGCGGACGGTGCCACGGCTGAGGTGCTCCAGCGACGCCTCGGTGTCGAGGATCGTCACGTCATCCGGCCGCTCCTCGCCGAGCCCGGCGACCACTCCCCGGACGGCCGAGTGCTGGCCGCAGATGCACCCCTTCCCTGCGCCGAGCAGACCGGTCATGGTGAGGACGCGGACGCCATCGGGCCCCACGGCCCCGTACTCGTCAACGATCTGCTCGAATGGCTGCCGGAAATGCATCGTCACCGAGTCGCCGTTCGGGCGCTCCTCCATCTCCTCGGACGGAATGCGGCGGAAGGCATTCGCCTGCTCCGGCGAGACGCCGATGGCGACGGCCAGGTTTGGATTCGGGTCGCCGTCGAGCGCGTTGACCGAGAAGCCCTGCCGGGCGAGGTGTCGTGCCATGGTCGCGGCGATCGTGGTCTTGCCTGATCCGCCTTTGCCGGCTATTCCGATACGCATTGCGGGCGACTCCTCGTGCGATCCTGGATTTCGAGCCAGCCTACGACATCCGCACGGGGCCGGCAATCATCTACCTGCACTCAGCATATACCATAGCCGTGGTGCATCTGTCCCGCTATGCTGCGACCATGACGCTGCCGAGCCAGCCCAAGAGCGATGCCCTCCGCCGCATGTACTGGCGCGACGAGCTGCTCCAGCTCCTCTTCTGGGTCGAGGGGGAAGGGTTCGGCTCGAAGGTGGATGCCGAGACGATCGATCGCTTCCTTGGTGGCGAGAGCGAGATCGCTCTCATGCACCTGGACCGACTGGTGACCGAGGGCTACCTGCGGCGGGCGGGAGTGGACACGTATCGGCTGGCGGATCGTGGGCGCATGGAAGGCCGCCGCCTGTTCGCAGAGGAATTCGCCGACCTGACCCGGCCGACCCATGGCGAATGTGGGAAGGACTGCTGGTGTCGCCAGGCGCCCGAGGAGGCGCTGATCTGCCTCGCGACACGAGCAGTCGGATGACCGTCTCCACGGCGACCAGCCTCGCTGGGACCGGCAGCTGGCCACGAGGCTATCTTCGTCCCTGTCTCCTGCTCCTGGTCGCCGAGAGTCCCTGTCACGGGTACGATCTCCTGGATCGGCTAGAAGCGCTGGGGGCGCCGCCAATCGATGCCGGCACTCTCTATCGAAATCTGCGCAGCATGGAGCGCGAGGAGCTCGTCGAATCCCGATGGGAGATGTCGCGCACCGGACCGGCACGTCGAACGTATCGGATCACACAGCATGGCAAGACCGAGCTCGGCGGGTGGGTCGAAGTCCTGGCCGAGGGCAAGCGGAGCCTCGAGGCGATCCTCCTCCGCTGCGCGGCCCTTCCCCGGATTTGAAGCCGTGCGCCGCGGCCGCGATCTGTGGCAGCGACGCATCCACGAGGAAGCACAACGGGTTGCCGAACCGGAAGGGCGCGCCTATCCGTCTCGGAGCGCTTCGACGCTTTTGGCTCCTGGCCCTGGACGTCGCGCAGAGGCCACCGTGAACATCACCGCCGTACCGCACAGCGCAAGGACGGTTCCAGGCACGATGTGTCGCAGGAAGGATGCGGGCGACAGCCCCATCGTCATGCCGCCGAGGCCGAACTGGGGAAGGATCCATGGACCGGCTGCCGCCCACAGGCCGAGCGCAATGAGCGCGAGACCGAGCCATATGCGCGCGCCGGAGCCCCGCGCGAAGAAGACGACGACGAGGGCCGCCGTGATTGTGAGCACTCCGGGAATCAGGTGCCATGTCAGCACGCTCGCATCCAGCGGAGAGGGTGTGGACATCATGTGGTTCATCTGGCCCGCGGGACGCAGGTCAAGGTTCAACCATGGAGCCGCAACGAGCCATACGCCGGCGATCGCGCCGAACACAGCAGAAACACGCATACCTGCTCACCCTTCTTCGGTACTGCCGCCCCGGTTGTGAGTCTACACCGAGGCTTCGTGAGGTCCAGACTCATTGGTCGTCGAGGCTGCGATCGATGACGCGATGAGCATCCTTGAGCAGTGGTCGGGGTGGCTCGCCGAGTGGGCCGTTCCAGAAGGCATCCTCGCAGCTGCGCCGGCCAACCCGTGGACGCCCCCGAGTGATTTGTTCGCACGGCGCGCCGATCGAGCGGTCGGCCGGATCGAAACCGCAACCGCGCGCGCGGTCGCGGAGGCACTGCTGCCGGCCGGCTCGGTCCTCGACGTGGGGGCCGCCGGCGGCGCGGCGTCACTTCCATTCGTAGGTCTGGCCACCTCGCTCACCGCGGTCGATGAGCGGGAGGAGATGCTGGCAGGGCTCGTGGACCGTGTCATCGGCGCTGGCGGAGCGGAGCCAGAGCTTGTCGTGGGGCGCTGGCCGGACGTGGCGGACGCGGTCGCCGTCCACGATGTCGTCGTCTCGAATCACGTTCTCTATACCGTCCCGGATGTCGGCCTGTTTCTCGACCAGCTCACGACACATGCACGCCGACGCGTCGTGGTCGAGATCACCTCACGGCATCCGACCGACGACCTCTCGCCGCTATGGCGGCGCTTTCACGGCGTCGAGCGACCGATGCACCCAACGGCGGACGACGTCATCGCCGTCCTGATA
>JBBJNX010000311.1:0-3339 GCA_037721115.1 Candidatus Limnocylindria bacterium | reverse complement strand
TCTCCGACCCCGGCGAACAGGATCGGCACCCCGAGTCGTTCCGCCACGGCGAGCGCGACGCCGCCCTTTGCCGTGCCGTCCAGCTTGGTCAGGATGATGCCGGTCACCCCGACCTCACGGCTGAAGGCCTCCGCCTGCATCAGTCCGTTCTGCCCCGTCGTTGCGTCGAGGACCAGGAGCACGTGCCTCGGCTGACCCGGCAGTCGACGCTCGATGACGCGCCGAATCTTCGCCAGCTCGTCCATCAGCTGCTGCTTGTTCTGGAGGCGGCCGGCCGTGTCGACCAGCACGACGTCGAGGTTCCGCGCCTGCGCGGCGACGATGGCATCGAACGCCACGGCACCAGGGTCGGCGCCGGCCCGCTGCGCGATGACCGGCACGCCCAGCTGTTCGCCCCAGATGCGCAGCTGCTCGACAGCGGCAGCCCGAAACGTGTCCGCCGCGGCGAGGGCCAGCGTGTGACCTTCGGCGGAAAGGCGGTGAGCAAGCTTGGCGAGCGACGTCGTCTTGCCCGTCCCGTTGACGCCCACGAACAGGATCACCGATGGGGCGTCGCCTAGCTCGAACCGCCCGGAACCGACGCGCACGAGCCTGTCGCGGATCTCGGTCGTCAACGCGCGACGCATATCGTCTCCGCTGCGTCCGCCAGCGGCGCGGAACCGCTCGCGCGCCGCGTCGACGAACTCAAGGGTGGTTGCCGCCCCCACGTCGGCACCAATCAACGCCTCCTCGACGTCGTCCCACGTCGCCGCGGTCGCGGGCGAGCCAGCGCCCAGGATCGAACGCAGCCGCGCACCGAGACCGGAGGGTCGTGCGCGGAGTTCCATGCCGCTCCGCTCACGCCGCGGGCGAACGACCGCGATCGGCTCCACCGCGGCCTCGAGCGGGTCGGTCGGTCCTTCACGACGACGCCAGAACATCAGGCGCTCACCTGTGCCGGCAGATCGGCAAGGCGCAGCGAGAGCACCCGGCTCACTGCCGCATCGGTCATGGTCACCCCGTAGATCGTGTCGGCCACCTCGATCGTGGCCCGGTTGTGGGTGATGACGACGAAGTCGATCGACTCGGAGAGCTTGCGCAGGGCCTGCGCGAAGCGTCCGATGTTCGCCTCGTCGAGTGCCGCGTCCACCTCGTCGAGGATGCAGAACGGGATCGGGTTGACGGTGAGCATGGCGAAGAGGAGGGCGACCCCGGTCAGCGCGCGCTCGCCGCCCGACAGCATCGCGAGACGCTGGAGCCGCTTGCCGGGTGGGCGGACCACGATCTCGATGCCCCCCGGAGCGTCACCATTCGCCTCGTCGCCCATCTGAAGCGACCCGGAGCCGCCCGCGAACAGGAGCCGGCAGTACTCGTCGAATCGTTCGCCGATGGCCCGGAATGCGGTGTCGAACTGCGCGGAGATCTCGCCGTCCAGCGTGGCGATCAGTTCTTGGGTCGAGGAGATTGCGGCACGGAGATCCGTGTCCTGCGTCATCATCTCGCTCAGCCTGGATGCCAGCTCATGATGCTCCTCGACGGCGAACGGATTGACCGAGCCGATCTGCGACAGCGTGCGTCGTACGCGTCGCAGTTCTGCCTCGAGCTGAGCGTCGTCCAATGCATCCACCTCCTCGGACGGAAGCGCAACGTCCGTCTCGAGCTCGGGAAGACCGTCGAGCGCAACCTGGCGCTCTCTGAGCAGCCCCGAGAGCGCCTCGTCCCGACGTGAGGCCTCGATGGCGGCGCCCTGTGCCACGCGCTCGAGCTCGCCCAGCCGTGCGCCGGCGCCACCCTGCTCACGCTCCAGCGCCACCAGCTCCTCCCGCCGTCCCACCCGTTCCTGCTCCGCCTTCTGGTGGACCTCGTCGGCGGCGGCGTGTTCGGCGCGTGCCGCCTCAGCGGGACCGGTCAATGCCGCACGCTCCTCGGTGATGCCGGCAATCGCGATGCGGCGCTGCGGAATCGAGACCTCCAACTGTGCCAGCCTGGCTTCGAGCGTCAATCGCTCGCTGCGCATGCCAGCCGTTCGGGTCTCGATCTCCTCCGCGGTATGCCGGTCCGCGGTCCATGCGTCACGGGCCACGTCACGCCGGGCGGCGATCGCGTCGCGTCGCGCCCGTGCCCCGTCTGCGGCGGCCTGCCGCACCGACAGCTCATCGTCCCCCACTTCCGAAGCCGCCGCCTCGGGTGACGCGCGCACCGACTGCATTGCGGCGAGATCGTCGATCAATCGTTCCACTCGCTCCTGCTCCCGGCCCACCGTCGCATCGGCGGCGGCACGCGTCTCGCGTGCGATGCGCGCCGCGCCGTCAGCCTCGTCATTGGCTTCGCGCGCGGCGAGGTGCTCGTTCCGCACGGCCCGGAGCATCTCAGTCGCAGCGTGCGCGCCCTCTTGTGCGTCGCGGAAGCGTGACTCAAGCTCACGCACCGCCCCTCGAACCTCGAGGCGCCGCGTGTGTGCCCGGGCTGCCGCTCCGCCGGGGGGATCGCCCCGACCACGGAGGGTGATGCCGCGCGCATCCGCAAAGTCGCCCTCAACCGTGACCGCTGCCCAGCCCACCGGGAGCCGGCGCCAGCCGCTCAGCAGGGCCGGCAGATCCGCGGCTAGCGCGGCGCGAGCGAAGACCCCCGGCCCGTCAGGCATGCCGATCCACTCTGCCACCGTTCGAGAACCTCCGACCGCAGCCAGGGCCACCTCCCGACCATCGATCGCCGCATCCTGCGGCGCGAGCAGCCGAGCGGCACCGCGAGCATCGCCGATCTCGGGCGTCGGATCACCATCGGTCCATAGCAGAGCTTCCTCGACGTCACCGCCCACCGTGGCCTCGATGGCGGGCCACGCCGCTTCCGGCGCCACCACCGTGTCGAGCACGGTTGGCCAGCCGGCCGCCGACAGCCGTCGACCGAGCCGCCTGGCGCCGTCATGTGGCTCCACGAGCGCCTCGAGCTCCGCCCGAGTCGCTCCGAGTCGCTCGGTCAGTTCGATGACGGTTCGCCGCGTCGCATCGGCAGCCTCCTGGGCCTCTTCCCGACGTGCCTCGGTCGCCTCGAACGCCCTCATGGCCGCGAGGGCAACGCTTGCCGAGGCTTCCTGGTGCTTGGCCGCCACTGCCGCGGTCTCACGCAGGTCACCCAGGGCCGTTTCAGCTGCCGAGCGTTCGTGGGTGGCGTGACGGAGACGCGTCCGTTGGCGCGCTGCCTCCTCGGACACGCGCGCTCGGGACGCGATCAGGTCGCTGCGGCGCGCGCGAAGCTCCGAGACCGCCTGCTCGGCCGCCAGCAGCGCGTCGTCCGCGGCCGCCAGCTCGGCGACCGTGGCGCGCCACAGCTCTTCCGCGGCGGCGGCAGTGGCAATCGCCG
>JBBJNX010000020.1:0-12578 GCA_037721115.1 Candidatus Limnocylindria bacterium | reverse complement strand
ACATCGCTTCCCGGGGGCAGGTAATCGATGCTGATCTCGCTTTCCTCTTCGGCTCCGTCGACCGTGGCCGTCGCGCGCAGAGCGAGTGCCTCGGCCGCCTCGTCACCATCGTTCGTCACGATCGCGGGAATGATCCAGCCGCCTGGGAGCTCATACGCGGCCTGGGCCAACAGCTCCACCCTCGGCTCGGGAGGCCGGCCCTCATCCGTGATGCCGTCGATGATCAGGAAGCCGACGAGGCCGACCACCGCCACGACGCTGACGCCCAGGACCATCCATTCGAGCCAATTCTGACGCACGCGCTACGAGGCCTCCTGCTGTTGCTGCTGCTTTCCCTGGCCGCCGCCCACCAGGAGGCGACCGGCCGCGGCACCGAAGGAGGCCACCAGCGCCAGCATGAGGGTCTGCCCCACGATCGTTGACACCGATGCCCCATCGGTCCGGCCGAAGGCCCACATGAGCAGCAGCGCCACGAGCAGGCTCACGGCGTAGGCGGCCAGCGTCTCGGTGAGCGGATGGTCGAGCGGGCTATCACCGACCTTGAATTCGCGGCCGCCGCGGAAGTCGGCGTAGAAGACGAGGCCCAGCGTGATCAGCAGACTGGCGGGAATCGTGAGGATGAGCAGCCACCACTCGGCTTCGATGCCGAGGAGCACCGGTTCCTCGGTCGGCGCGATATTGAGCGCGAACAGGAGCGCGGCACCGGCCGCGATGAAGAGCCTGCCAAAGGCTCCGACGCCAGCTCCATCGGCCACGTCGCTGCCCTGGTCCTCGGCATCTTCGGGATCGTCGTCGGGCGAGGCGAGCTGGGCGCCTGCCAGCGACACTCCGAAGGCGACCGGGATCATCTCCAGCGCGATCTTGCCGATCGCGTCGCGCAGCCCGGTCTCAAGGCCGATCCGACCGAGCAGCAGCAAGGCCAGGGTCGCCACCACTGCGGCGATCCCCATCGTCTCCACCGAGTCGATCAGCAGCTCAGCCCAGGTCCGTTCGCGCCGGAAGCCGCTCACGGCGCTGTAGCCGACGACCACGATGAACGCGACACCGATCAGGAGGACGATCTTCCACGACGGGAGGAGGAAGGAATGGGCCCACATCTCAAGGGTGTAGAGCAATGGAAGACCGATCAGCAGCCCGCCGCCGGCGGCCCGCACCAGGTCACGGGCCGTGGTGCTCACGGAGGAATCCGCTGCCGCCGACCCTCCTGGCTTGCTTGCTTCGCTCACGATCGCTCCTCTGCACGCGTCGCGCCATTCTGTACGCTAGACGCATGCCACAGATTCACCTCCGCGCAGAGGAGGGCGATTACGCGCCGCTCGTACTCCTCCCCGGCGATCCGAACCGCGCGCGCCGCATCTCCGAACGCTTCGATGAAGGCTCCGTCCGACAGGTCAATGACCATCGGGGGATGTTCGGCTTCACCGGCACGTACGACGGCACGCCGGTGAGCGTGCAGACCAGCGGAATGGGTACCCCCAGCCTGTCGATCGTTGTCGAGGAGCTTCTGCGCCTGGGCGCGACGCGACTCATCCGCGTGGGTACCTGCGGCGGCATCGCGACCGACCTGAAGACCGGCGACCTCGTCATCGCCACGGCAGCCTGCCCGGTCGACGGTGCCACGACGACCTATCTGCACGGCGAGGCGTATGCGCCGGCCGCCGACTTCACGCTGACCCGGGCGCTGGTTGATGCGGCCGAAGCCGCCGGCATCGGCGTCAGAACCGGCCTCGTGGCGTCCGTCGACGTCTTCTACAACACCGATGACGACTACGCGAAGCGCTGGCGCGAGCGAGGCGTGCTCGCGTTCGAGATGGAGGCCTCCGCGCTCTTCTTCCTGGCCGCTCGCGCCGGAGTCCAGGCCGCGTGCGCGCTGATCGTCAGCGACGTGCTTTCGGAGGAGGTCACCACCGAGGAGAGCTACCTGCCGCTGGAAGAGCTGGATCGAGCCATCGACGGGATGATCGAGGTGGCCCTCAAAGCCGGAACCGCGGGCCTGAATGCCTCCGCCGATCTATGAGGCAGTGAGGCACGCGACCACCGATCCCGGAGGCGAGCGGCCTCATCAATCGGGTCATCCGGCACACGGAAGCCCGGGCGTGCGCAGTACGGCCCGATGTATCGGGCAATGGTGGGAGTCCTGAGATGGTGTCGGTCCTGCGGTAGACTCGTTCACCATGACCGATATGATCACGCGCGGAGCCGCGAACCAGTCCGGCGCGATTCTCAACAAGAACGCCGCGGCCGAGGCGCAGGACTTCCTCCCGCTCAAGGGCATCGACCACGTCGAGTTCTGGGTCGGCAATGCCAAGCAGGCGGCGCACTACTATCGCGCCCTGTGGGGCTTCACGCCGGTGGCCTACGCCGGGCTCGAGACCGGCGTCCGGGATCGGTCCAGCTTCGTGATGGTCCAGAACGACATCCGGTTCGTGTTCACCGCACCGATCGGCCCCGATGGTGAGATCGCGGAGCACGTCGCGAAGCACGGCGACGGGGTGCACGACATCGCCTTCGCGGTAGATGACGTCACGTCGGCGTGGCAGGAGACGACCTCACGCGGTGCGGAGTCCGCGCTGAAGCCGACCGAACTCGAGAGCAAGAAAGGCACGTTGCGCCGCAGCGCCATCCACACGTATGGCGAGGTGCTCCACTCCTTCGTGGATCGGTCCGACTACCACGGCACCTTCGCTCCCGGCTACCACAAGGTCACGCAGCCGGCACCGGCCGCTGCCGGCCAGGTCCTGCTCGAGATCGACCATTGCGTCGGCAACGTGGGGCTCGGCGACATGAATCGGTTCGTCGACTTCTACAGGACCGTGCTCGGATTTGCGCAGCTCATCCACTACGACGACAAGGTGATCCACACCGACTATTCGGCGCTGATGAGCAAGGTCATGACGAACGGGAATGGGCGGATCAAGTTCCCGATCAACGAGCCGGCGGCCGGCAAGAAGAAGAGCCAGATCCAGGAGTTCCTCGACTACTACGGCACGGCCGGGACCCAGCACATCGCCCTGCGCACTGAGGACATTGTCGGGACGGTGCGCACGCTGCGGGAGCGCGGTATCGAATTCCTCGGCATGCCGCACGCCTACTACGAGTCACTTCCTGACCGCGTCGGCAACGTTGGCGTGCCGATGGACACGCTCGAGGAGCTCGGCATCGAAGCCGATCGCGATGAGGAGGGCTACCTGCTCCAGATCTTCACCCGCCCCGTGCAGGATCGGCCAACCTTCTTCTTCGAGATCATCGAGCGCCACGGCAGCCGCGGCTTCGGCGTCGGCAACTTCAAGGCGCTCTTCGAGGCCATCGAGATCGAGCAGGCTCGGCGCGGCAACCTCTGAGGTCCGCTAGCATCGGTCCTTCATGAGCACGAACAAGCTGCCGGCACAGGCAGAGGACTTTCCGGCCTGGTACAACGAGGTCGTGAAGCGGGCCGATCTCGCCGAGCACGGACCGGCGAAGGGCTCGATGATCATCAAGCCGCACGGCTACGCGATCTGGGAGCTGACGCAGCGGGCGCTGGATGACCGCTTCAAAGCGACGGGACACGAGAACCTCTACTTCCCCCTCCTCATCCCCATGAGCCTCCTCCAGCAGGAGGCCGATCACGTCGAGGGCTTCGCGCCGCAGGTTGCCGTCGTCACGCATGGAGGCGGCCAGAAGCTCGAGGAACCGCTAGCCGTCCGCCCGACGTCGGAGGCGATCATCTGGAGCACGTACAAGCGCTGGATCCAGAGCTATCGCGACCTGCCGCTGCTGTACAACCAGTGGAGCAACATCGTGCGCTGGGAGATGCGCACTCGCCTCTTCCTGCGCACCTCCGAGTTCCTGTGGCAGGAGGGCCACACCGCCCACGCGACCAGCGCCGAGGCACGGGAGGAGGCGCTACGCATGCTCGAGGTATACCGCGAGGTCGCGGAGGACGTCCTGGCGATACCGGTCCACAAGGGACGCAAGTCGGCCGGTGAACGATTCCCCGGCGCTGTGGAGACCTATCCGATCGAGGGCCTCATGCTTGACGGCAAGGCGCTTCAGTGCGGGACCAGCCACTTCCTTGGCCAGAACTTCGGGAAGGCGTACGATGTGACCTTCATCAACGCCGAGGGCATTTCCGAGCACGCCTGGGGGACCTCCTGGGGCTTCACCACCCGCATGATCGGCGGCACCATCATGGCCCACGGCGATGACGCCGGCCTCCGCCTGCCGCCGGCGGTTGCGCCCATCCAGGTCGCCATCGTGCCGATCCATCGATCCGATGACGAACGCGCCGCGGTGCTGAGCGTCGCCGAGAAGCTGCGATCCGACCTTGCCGCGGCGGGCATCCGTGTGCGCCTGGATGATCGCGAGCAACACCGGCCGGGCTACAAGTTTGCCGAGTGGGAGCTCAAGGGCGTGCCGGTCCGGATCGAGCTCGGACCGCGCGACGTGGCCGCCGACCGCGTGGTGATCGCCAGCCGCCTGGGCGGTGACAAGGAGGAGGTCGCCATTGCGAACGTGGCGGCCGGGATGGCCGCGCGCCTGGCATCGGTCCAACAGGCGCTCTTCGCGGACGCACTTGCCTACCGCGACGCGAACACGCACGAGATCACCTCATTCGACGCGTTCGCGACGGGCCTCGAGGCGGAGGGCGGCTTCTGGGTCGGCGCATGGTGCGGCGATGGCGCCTGCGAGGCCGAGATCAGCACCAAGACGAAGGCGACCATCCGCTTCCTGCCCATCGAGCCGACGGATCCCGGCGCCGTCTGCATGCACTGCGGCAAGCCCGGCGTCGACGTCGCGACCTGGGCTCGAGCGTACTGATCCATGGAGGAGGAGACATGACCAACGCGATCACGAAGATGAGCCGGATCGGATTCGCGACGGATCGACCGCTCGGCGCATGAACACCATCCTTGCCCCGCACATCATCTCCATAGAGGAGATCCGGGAGGCAGCCGACCGCATCCGCGCCGTGGCCACCCGGACTCCGCTTCTGCAATGGGACGACACCACCTGGGTCAAGCCGGAGTCGCTCCAGCCGGTCGGCGCGTTCAAGATGCGCGGCGCCTACAACAAGGTCGCTTCATTGACCGATGCGGAACGCGCGCGGGGCGTGGTGACCTACTCATCCGGCAATCACGCACAGGCGGTGGCCCGTGCGGCACGCCTGCTGGGCGCGGCGGCCGTCATCTGCATGCCGGAGAACGCGCCCCAGGTGAAGGTGGATGGCGTCCTGCGCGACGGCGCCGAGATTGTCACGACTGGCAACGACTCGGAGGAGCGCCATCGGCGCGCGCTGCAGCTCGTCGAGGAACGAGGCCTCGTGATGGTGGAACCGTACGACGACCCCGCCATCATCGCCGGTCAGGGAACCTGCGGACTGGAGATCGTCGAGGATCTGCCGGAAGTAACGAGCGTGCTCGTGCCGGTGTCCGGCGGCGGATTGTCGTCCGGCGTGGCAACGGCCGTAAAAGCGCTGGTCCCGCGCGCGCGGGTGATCGGCGTCGAGCCTGAGCTTGCGGCCGATGCAAAGGAGTCGCTCGAGCGCGGCGAGATCGTGCACTGGACCGCGGATCAGACGGTGCGGACCATGGCGGACGGGCTGCGTACGAACTCCCTCGGACCGCTGCCGTTCGAACACCTGCGCCGTTTCATGGACGAGATCGTCACCGTCAGCGAAAGCGAGATTGCCGACGCGATGCGTCAGCTCGCCCGCCGCGCACGCCTGGTGGTGGAGCCGTCGGGCGCGGCCTCCATGGCAGCCCACCTCGCTGATCGTGCGCCCCGGATCGCGGGCGACAACGCTCGGGTGGTCATCATCTCCGGAGGCAATGTGGACCCGGAGCTGTTCATCCGCATCCTGGCCGGGTAGGTTCCGCCACCTCGCCTCGACCGACCCTAGCCTCTCGCTGCATCGAGGCCCTCGCGCCGGAGGCCCTGCGGACGCGCGATTCCCGCACTCCAGCGAGGTCTCCCACGCTTGATGCGCGTCGCGGAGTGTTCCTCAGGCGTGCCGACCTTCACCACACCGCGGGAATCGCACCGCAGAACGTCCTCGTGCGCATTTCGCCTCGACACATCGAGACCGCCACGCGGCTCTCGCTGGTCAGCCTTCGGTCAGCAGCTCCACGGCCCGGTCAAGCTGCGGATCATCGCCGCTGAGCGGATCCTCTGGTGAGGCAACGGTGACGTCCGGCGCGATCCCATCCGGCGCCGCCGAGTTGTGGTCGGGCGTGAACCATCGGTCGGTGGTGATGCGCAGGCCGCCGCCGTTCGGCAGGTCGTTCCAGATCTGGACGGTGTTCTTGCCGAAGGTCGGCTCCCCAAGGATGGTCGCGCGGCCATTCTCCTGTAACGCCGCCGCGACGATCTCCGACGCGGAAGCGGACCCCTCATCAACCAGCACGACCACTGAAATCGCATCGGTCTGGGCAAGGCCGCCCGGCTCCGATTCCCAGCGCTGCACATCCTCACCGGACTCGACGGTGAAGAGCAGCTCGCCGGGCGCAACGAACTCGCTGGCGATGCCCTGCGCGGTAACGATGAATCCACCGGGATTGCCGCGCAGATCGAACACGATCGAGGTGGCGCCCTGCTCGAGCAAGGCCCCGAGCTCCTCACGGAAGAGGCCCGTGGCACGATCGGTGAACGTCGTCAGCCGGATGTAGCCGATGCCATCGGAGAGGATCTCGGCCTCCACCTCGCGAAGGTCGATGACCGCCCGCGTGATGGTGATATCGAGCTCGTCACCGTCCCGATCGACGGTGAGCGTGACATCGGTCCCGGCTTCGCCACGAACCTCGAAGACCAGCGAGCTGACCGACTCACCCACCGTGGAGGCGCCGTCGATCTCGAGCACCAGGTCGCCGGCACGCAGTCCGGCCTCCTCGGCCGGCGAGCCGGCGAGCGGCGCCACGATGACCATCGCGCAGTTCTGCGTCACAACCGTGCACGCGGCGAGGTCATCCGCCTCGATGAGGTTCTCCATGCCGACCTCGGCGCCGATGCCGCTGAACTCGCCGGACAGGTCGTCCAGTGCAGATCCGTACTGGTCGGGCGGCAGATAGCCGGAGTACGGGTCCTCGAGCCCGAACTCGATCATCCCGCGCACCGCGCCGTCCACGAGCTCCTCGTCGCTGATCTCGTCAACGTACTCGCCCTTGATCTGGGCGTAGGTCTCGCACAGGACGGCGAACGCCTCGGTCGGCTCGGCGCAGGTCACCGTTTCGAGCGTCGGTGTCGCCACTGGCGTGGATGCCTCGGAAGGCACCGCCCCCGAAGGGGCTTCGGAGGTCGATGGATCCGCCTGCGCAGCACCAGGCCCATCGCTGCCCACGGCGAGGCCGGCGACAAAGGTGAGAGCGCCGAAGAGGAGAAGGACCGCGATCAGCGCTGCGGCGCTGGCCGCTGGCGATCGACGGGTGCGTGCATGGGAGGTCATCGGTCTGTCCTGTGGTACGGGGACGCGGAGACGCATTCTCCTGCGAAACGCCCGCGGGCGCTCAGCGCATCATCGGCGAACGGCGCGCAACCCCAGGAAGATCGGGATCTCAGCGTTCGCGCGGGCGTCACCGCGTGTCGCCTTGCCCGGTCGACGATCGGGCGGCAGATCCGGGATCTCGAGCATGGCGTCGACGGCGAACCCGGCAACGGCGAAGGCGTTCACGTAGGCGCTGATGGGCCGATGGAACGACCGCGTCGGCAATCCGCCGCCCAACGACTTCATCGGCACTGCCATTTCACCGAGGTAGCCATCGATGCGCCGATACGTCAGCTTCCGCCCCTCGTCGACGCCCCAGCCGGAGTGGCGCGGCTGCCGAAACGCTGGGTGAGTCATCAGGAGCACGACGCGACCACGTGAGCCCAGCGCCCAATCCACCCCGCGAACCACGTCCTCGAGTGGATCCATGTCCTGGATGCAGAGCAGGAAGACGGCGGCGTCGTAGCCACCCAGCTCGAGTCCCGCGACCGCCGGCAGCCGCCGTGCGTCGCCCACCAGGAAGCGTGCGTTGGGCAATCCCGCATGACGGCGTTCGGCCGCGGCGATCAGCCTTGCCGAGGCGTCGACGACGGTGACGGCCGCGCCTGCCTCAGTGAGATACGGAGCCAGCACTCCCTGGCCACCGCCGATATCCAGGATCTCCTCGCCGTGCTGCGCCTGGAGCAGATCGAGCACGGCCGGGATGGCCAGCTCCCGATGGTAGGTCGAGCCGTGGTCGCCGACCCAGCCGTCGTACCAGGTCGCGACGCGCTCCCAGCTCGTCTCGCGCGGAACGCCGCTGCCGCCGCCGTCACGAAGTCGGCTCATCAATCAAGTATGGCGAATCGCGAGCGACGTACGTACGGGCTCAGGGCGGGCAGATCCCATGTTCGGCGCAGAGCGTGGCATCTCGCGGCGGAACCTCCGAACCGTCGAACAGGGACCGATCGCCGAGTGGCTCCGGAAGCCGGAGAAGATGGGGCGTCTCCGGGTTGCTCGGGCAGTCGTGTCCACCGTCGCGTGGTCGAACGGCGAAGACGACGGCGACGGCCGCATCGGTGAGCAGGATCGTTGGATCGGCGATACGCCCACGGGCATCCTCCCCGCTGTTACAGGCCCGCTCGGTGACGAGGACCGGGATCTCCGTCAGCAGGGGACCGAGCTCGGTCGCGGGGTCGACGCGGAACGAGGCCAACCCAAGCTGCGGTCCCACATCCGCCTGCAGCCGGCACTGACCCCAGCCGCCGATTTGCCACCCATCGCCGTCGTGCGTGACGGTCACCTCGGCATACGGCGGATCGGTCCCGGGTTCTGCATCGGCGACGTATGCCACCTCGGTGTCGGCCCGGACGACCTCCCGCCATCCGGTATCGGGCAGCCACGCGGAGTCGGGACCGGGCTCGGCCAGGTGACGGCGGAGGACCTCGGCCGCGGGATCGTCGGACGTTTCGGCACTGCCCGGCTCCTCCAGGAGCGCTGCTGGGAAGCCATGCCCGCCACAGGAGACCTGCTCGGCCGGATCCAGTTCGGACGGGACGACGGAGGGCGATGCTCTCGGAGCAGCGTTGCATCCGACGAGAAGGAGTGCGCTCACGGCGAGCGCGACCATGAACCGCATGAAGAGGGAGACGCGCTGGGTGGGCGATTGGTGGCACAACAGGTCAATCCGGGACAGCGACGATTGTCGGCCCGCGACGAACGCCGGCAAGGACAACGGCGGCGACGACCGCCACGCCGACGCCGATGATGCCGATGACTCCGAATCCCCATCCGAAGCCGCCGACATCGGCGACGCCGCCTGCGATGAATGGGCCGATGCCGAGCCCGGCCGAGAGCGATGTGCCGTAGCCGCCGAGACCGGTGGCGCGCAGCTCGGGTCGCGCAACCTCGCTGATCGTGACCTGCACCATCATGAGCGTGAAGGCGAGCAGGACCACGCCGCCGACGAGGACGAGCAGGATGCCCGGCACGCCACCCTGGAAGCCGAGGAGAGCCATGGCGATTCCGTAGCCGCCGGCAGCCACCGCTGCCGCGATGGGTGGAATGGGGCGGCGGTCGATGAGCCTTCCGAGCGGGACGCGCGAGGCGCCATTCGCCAGCGACTGCGCCGCGAGCAGGATGCCCACCGTCCCGACGGCCAGGCCCACGCCCGTGCCGAACAGCGGGAACAGGCCGGCCACCGCGCCCCACGGCAGGCCGATCGCGAGCGCCGCCAGCCACGTGCCGAGGATCGCGCGCTGCCGGGCAACCTCGGCAACCATGCCGGGCAGCCGCGCGAAGTGCACCCTGGTGCGCATGCTCGATGCGACAAAGAGCGCGCCGACGATGGCGGTCATGCCAAAGAACGAGGATGCCAGGTAGGTCGGCACCGGTCCGCCGAATTCCCAGATCAGGCCGCCCAGCGCCGGACCGGATGCGACGCCGGTGTGGGTGAACAGGGTCAGCCAGCCGAAGGCACTGCCGCGAGACTCGTCAGGCGCGCTGACCGCGATATATGCGCCGATCGCCGGCAGGAAGAGCGAGGCGGTGACGCCCGACAGGACCGCCCACGCGAACAGCGGAATCGTGCTCCCCAGCGCGACCGCGAGCAGCGGCACCAGGTTGACAAGCGCGTTGCCGACGATCGCCAGCAGCAGCACGCGCCGCGTGCCCCACGCATCGGCCACGGCGCCGAACGGCAGCTGGAGGAAGGCCTGGAGCCCGAACCGGACCGATGCGAGCAGGCCGGCATCGGCGAGCGATCCACCGAGCAGCTGGACCTGGAGTGGCACGGCCACACCGGAGGCCCACTGGCCGAGCATGAACGTGTAGGTCGCGACGTACGCCGGCCAAAGGGGCTGCCGGTGGACGGCGGTCATCGGTCCCGAAGTCCCTCCCGCAGTCCGCCGAGGAAGGCGACGGCGTTGGCTCCGAGCGCATCGACCGCGTATCCGCCCTCCTGGAGGGCCACGACCGAGAGACCGAGCTCCCCGATCCGCCCACCGATGCGCGAGTAGTCATCGGTCCGCAGGGCGAGGTTACAGATCGGATCGGCGTGATAGGTGTCGAATCCGAGCGAAAGGACCAGGGGCCCGTCCGGGTCGAAACGAGCGATCGCATCGAGGCCGTCATTCAACGCGGCCAGGTAGCCTTCCCCATCGGTTCCGGCCGCGAGGGGTAGGTTCAGGTTCGCACCCTCGCCGCGCCCTTCGCCGCGCTCGGCAGCGTAGCCGGAGAAATATGGATAGATACCTCCCGGATCTCCGTGGAGGCTTACGTACAGCACGTCGTCACGCCGCCAGAAGATCTGCTGCGTCCCGTTGCCGTGATGGAAGTCGACGTCCAGGATGGCGACCCGCTGGGCGCCGCGATCGATGATCGATTGCGCCACGATCGCGGCATTGTTAAAGAAGCAGTACCCGCCGATCAGGTTGCGTCCTGCGTGGTGTCCGGGTGGCCGGCACAGCCCATAGGCGAGCGGAGCGCCTTCGAGCACCCGGTCCGACGCGGTGAGCGCGATGTCGACCGCGGCACGAGCTGCGTTCGCCGTCCCGGCGACGATCGGCGTGGCCGTGTCGAAGCAGTAGGCGCCCAGTCGGAGGTGGCGTGCGGCCGGAAGAGCGTCGAGCGCCATCGGTCCGACATAGCCGCGCAGCAAAAAGGTGTCCGGGAGGAGGGGTCTCGTCGGATCCCAGCCGTCGGCGAGCGCATCGGACCAGACGTGCTCCACAAGGTCGATCAGCTCGACTTCGTGCACCGCCGAGATCGGATCCGGCCCGTGAAGCTCCGGGGGCTGGAGCACGTAGTCACCGGTGACGAGCAGCGCGTCGCGGATGACGATTGCCCGCTCGGGAGACTCGTGGCACGGGATCTCCTGTCCCGCGTACAGCTCGATTAGCCCGCCATGGGCGAGATGGTCGTCAGAGGCGATGAGCGGGGTACGGCGGTTCGGCATGGCTGAACGAGAATAGCGACCGCCCCGTATCCTCCGCAGACGCATTGTTCGGAGAGCTCTTGACCGATTCCCATGCCGGCGCGCGACTTTGGCGGAGCCTGCGCGAGGAGGTGGCTCGCGCCGTGGTCGGCGGTGATAAGCCGCTGCGCCTTCTGGTGGTCGCGCTGCTGGCCGAAGGACACGCGCTGCTCGAGGACGTCCCCGGCGTCGGCAAGACCCTCATGGCTCGCGCGTTCGCTCGCGCTCTTGGGCTGGACTTCGGGCGCGTGCAGGGGACGCCCGACCTGCTGCCGTCTGACGTCACCGGCTCCAGCATCCTCGCCGATGGCGCGTTCCGTTTCATTCCAGGACCGATCTTCACGAACGTCCTGCTGGTCGACGAGATCAACCGGGCGACTCCACGAACGCAGTCGGCGCTGCTCGAGGCGATGCAGGAGCGCCAGGTCAGCGTCGACGGCGAAACGCGGCCGATCCCCGCGCCCTTCCTCGTGCTGGCCACACAGAACCCGATCGAGCTCGAGGGCACCTTCGCCCTGCCCGAGGCGCAGCTCGACCGGTTCCTGGTCCGCGTCGTGCTCGGCTACCCCGACGAAGCCAATGAGCGAGCCATTGCGCGCCGGTACCGAGCGACGGACGAGCCACTCGACGCCGTGCGGGCGGTGATCGATCCCGCCGAGCTGGCGATCCTTCGCGATGCGACGCGTCAGATAACGGTCAGCGACGAGGTTGAGGCGTACCTCGTGCGCATCGTTCGCGCCACCAGGGAGCATGCCGACCTTCAGCTCGGTGCCAGCCCGCGCGCCAGCGTTGCGCTCTATCGCGCGGCCCAGGCGCTGGCGTTCATCGAGGGCCGCGATTTCGTGCTCCCCGACGACGTGTCGGCCCTGGCGGGGGCCGTGCTGACGCATCGGCTGGTCGTGGACATCGATCGTGAGCTGCGCGGAGCCACCGCGGGCGACGTCATCCGCGAGGTGCTCGAGACGGTGCCGGTCGGAGTCGGCGCGGACGCGAGCTGAGCCACAGGCGATGAGCGGCTGGACCCTGATCGGCCTGGCGATGGTGGTCGCCGGTGCCCTGCTCGGCGCGCCCGGACTGCTGCTGATCGGTGGGCTCACGCTGCTGTCGCGCTGGCTGACGACCCTCTGGTCGCGCTACGGGCTTCGGACGATCGGATATGAACGGCGG
>JBBJNX010000310.1:0-3347 GCA_037721115.1 Candidatus Limnocylindria bacterium | reverse complement strand
CGAAAAAGGGATCGGCCATGATCTGCCGCGCCTTGCCATCGACCGGGCGGCCCAGCTGATCACGGAGCTCACTGGCGCGCACGTCGCGCGCGGGATTGTCGACAACGACCCCGAACCGAAGGCCCGCGGCCGGGTCGAGTTGAGCGTCGGGCGCATGTCACGCGTCCTCGGCGTGGCGCTGAAACCGGCTCGCGTCACCGAGCTGCTGGTGCCACTGGGCTTCGAGGTCACCGGCGAGGGCGATGCGCTCGTTGTCGGGGTCCCGTCGCATCGGCTCGATGTGGCATCGGACGCCGATCTTGCCGAGGAGGTGGCGAGGGCGCACGGCTACGAGCGCATCCCGGCCCGGTTGCCGCACGCTGCATTGCCGCCGTATCGACCCGATCCGACGGAGCCACGCCATCGGGTGCGTCGCATCCTGGCAGGACTCGGCCTTGATGAGATGGTCGGCCACGCGCTCATCGGTCGCGCGGACCTGGAACGGACCGGCTATGACGCCGATGCTGGCGAGCTGGTCCGGCTCTTCAATCCGCTCAGCGAGGACCACTCCATCCTGCGGCCGACGCTCTATCCGTCGCTGCTGGCCGGTGTCGCGCAGAATGCGCGATGGCGGACGCCCGATGTGCGACTGTTCGATCTCGGCAAGGTGTACTGGTACCACGCCGATGGGCGGACGCCCCGTGATCGGCGCGCCGTGACCGCCGGGACCAACCGCTACGAGTCATGGGAACTCGGTCTCATCTTCTCCGGGCGTGCGACCCCGGCGTACCCCGGTGAGCCGGTGCGAGCGGTCGACGTGGCCGACGTCAAAGGAGTGATCGATGCTCTCCACGACGCGCTGAGTGCGCCGCGGCCGACCTATCGTGCCGAGGAAGCGGGGGCGCATCCGCACCGACATCCGGGTCGTGCGGGACTCATCTGCGATGCCTCTGACCGGCCGTACGGCTCGCTCGGCGAGGTACATCCGAGCGTCATCAAGGCATGGGATCTCGCGGGTCGCCCGGTCGACGCCTCACTTGATCTCGATCGGTTGCTCGACCTGGTTCCAACCGATCGACGCTCGCGGCCGATCGTTGATGCGCAACCGATCGATCGTGATCTGGCGGTCGTCGTTGACGAGGCGACGCCGGTCGGCGAACTCCTGCGCATTGCTCGCATGAGCGCCGGAACCGCGCTCGTGGATCTGCGACTCTTCGACGTGTATCGAGGCGGGCAGATTGGATCGGGCCGGGTCAGCTATGCCCTGGCACTTCGACTCCAACCGGACGGCGTCAGCGATCCGAAGGCGATCGAGAAGTCCCTGAACAAGATCCGAGGCGCGCTACGGCATCACTTGGGAGCCGAGATCCGATAGGAGTTCCGTACCTTTCGCGCGCGGCGGGTGGCTGGTACCCTTGCGGCCGCCCGAGCCCGATGTCCGCCTGCTCGGCGCAGTGAGCGTATCAAGGAGTGGAGTGCATTGGAACTGCTCGCCCGACTGAGCTGGTTCGACCTGGTCCTCATCGTGATCCTCGCAGCGGGAGTCTTCGCGGGATTCACGCAGGGGATGATCCGCTACGTGCTGAATGCGCTCGCCGTGGTCGTGGCATTCGTGCTGGCCGCGCAACTCAAGGGTCCTGTGGTGGACCTGCTGGGCTTCTGGCGCGCCTTCACCACCGAAGGTCGTGAGCTCCTCGTCTTCGTCCTGCTCTTCCTGGGCCTCGTGGTCGCCGGCTTCCTCTCCATCCGAGCCCTCTACCACCGGACCAGGCTCCCCGTCATCAAGCAGCTCGACGAGATCGGTGGAGCGATCTTCGGCCTCATCTTTGTCGCGCTGGTCCTCACCTTCCAGCTCATCGTCTTCGACAGCTTCTTCCGCACCGGCGGAGAGACCGGCGGCTGGGTGCCCTCGTTGTACGACGCGCTCAACGGCTCCCTCATCATCCAGTTCTTCCGTGACATCCTGATCCCAACCGCTGGGTTCCTGGCGCGCCCTTTCGTCCCAACGGAGATTGCCGACCTCCTCGTCCCGTGATCTCGATCTTGGCCACTCACGGCGCAGCGACGCGCGCCTGGTTGGATCGGCCGTCAACGGCTGTCGCACGCGATCTCCTCGGCGCCCGCCTGGTCCACGCGGCCACCGACGGTGTGGTCGGCGGCCGCATCGTTGAGGTTGAGGCGTATGCGGGCCCCGAGGACCGAGCTGCGCACTCCGCCCGGGGCCGAACCGCTCGTAACGCCGTCATGTTCGGTTTGCCCGGCTACCTGTACGTGTATCTGATTTATGGCTTGCACCATTGCATGAACGTGGTGACGGGACCAGGCGAGAAGCCAGAGGCTGTTCTCATCCGAGCGCTGGAGATCGATGAGGGTCGCGAGATCGCGCGAAGGAGGCGCGGCACACGACCTCCCGATACTCGCCTGGCCTCTGGACCGGGCAACGTGGGGCGGGCTCTCGCGGTTGACCGGACGCTGAACGGGACCGATCTGATTGCGGGTCCGATCTGGATAGAACCAGGGAGCGGCGCGTCTCCGACCATCATCAGCGGCCCCCGGGTCGGCGTCGATTACGCCGGCCAATGGGCGGCACGGCCCATGCGCTTCTGGATCGCCGATGACCCACACGTATCCCGACGCTGATCGCTCGTCGGGAGCCGCCGACGAAGGGACGCTGCGCGCACTCGAATTCGGAGCTATCGTCGCCCAGCTTGCCGAGCTGACCGCCTTCGTGCCCGCAATGGAGATGGCGTTGGCAACGGCCCCGAGTGGTGATCGCGCCCATGTCGGTCTGCTCCAGGATCAGACCGAAGAGGCTGTCACCTTGCTCGACGAGCAGGCACAGGCGACGATCGGTGGCGCGCGCGACATCCGCGGATCCCTCGATCGTGCCGCGCGTGGTGGCAGGCTGACACCTGGCGAGCTGCTTGAGATCGCCGAGACGCTCGAAGCCACTGGGCGGTTCGCGGAGCGGCTCAGGACCTGGCGTGGAACGCACTTCGCAGGCGTGCGCGATGAGCTGGATCCATCCCCCGAGCTGGTGGAGCGTATCGGTCGCAGCGTCGATGACAGCGGCGAGATTCTCGACTCGGCATCCAGCGAGCTGGCCGCGATACGGAAGCGCCTGCGCACCTCGCAGGACCGGGTGCGTGAGCGGCTCAACGCCATGCTGCGCTCGACCCAGCTCGCCGGGCTCATCGGCGAACCGATCGTCACCGTCCGTTCCGGCCGCTACGTCATCCCGATCAGGGCTGAGGCGAAGGGTCGCGTGAAAGGCATTGTCCACGACCAGAGTGCCTCGGGCGCGACGCTCTTCATCGAGCCGTTGAGCGTCGTCGAGCTCAACAACGCCTGGACCGAGGCATCGCTCG
>JBBJNX010000019.1:0-12580 GCA_037721115.1 Candidatus Limnocylindria bacterium | reverse complement strand
GCTGGGGTGTGGTCGGTGACGGACACGTGATCTCCCTCGTGGGGGTCGTGTCGGCCTGTCTCGTGGGTCTGGTGGTCCGCGCTCGGGTGGCTCAGGCGCCCGGCGGTGTCGCTCGGGCGGGCCTTCCTGGTGGCGGTGGGTACCTACGCTGCCGAGGGGATCGCGCATCGGCGGTCGCTCGCCTCCATGCGTTCCACCGGCGAACCGTGGGCATATCGCGACTGAAGCGGCGCCGGGACACACAGGGATGCGTCACGCGTCGCGGTAACGCCAGCGCTGATATTCCGCATTGGAACCGGAACTCTGGGTCAGTGAACGGCCTCCAGAGTTCGGCGGACCCAATCCCGGATCGAGCCATGCGCGTCCGACGGGTACATCGCGCCGACCGCCTTGGCGACCTCGGTGGCAAGCATGCGGAAGAGCTCCATGCTTTCGAGGATCGCGCGCGCGAGATCGGCGACGTCATACCGCGCCTGCGTCACGGCCAGTCCTGACACCGTCTCGGGGACCGCCCATCGCTCGAGGAACCGTCCGTCGTAGTGGGTATTCGTCTTCCCGTCCGTTCGCGCCTCAGCCTGCCACTCGACGAATCGGCGAATGATCGCTCCCTGGTAGGCGTTGTGGCATCTCACCGCGACGGCAAGCTCGCCGCGCCGAAGCTTCTTGGCGATCCAGACGCAGTGGTACAGGTAGTCGCCAATCAGGTTCGCGACCTCATCGAGCGCTGGAGGCCATGGAGACGCCCCATGAATGGCCCGCGGGTCCGCCGCGGCCGCCAGGCCGGATAGCTTGTCGAAACGGCCGTCCTTGTCGACGAGGAGTCGATAGCCACGCGCGAGGACGGGCATGGCGCCATCGGCCGCGACCACGTCGTCGATGGCCTCGACTGGCACCATGACGAGGTCCACGTCGACGGCGCCCTCGAACAGGACACGTCGCTCGAAGAGGCCGGCCAGCGCGGTCGGTTCGACGAACGTAAGGATCACGGGGCCGATCGCATCCAGCCATCTGCCATCGTCCAACCACCGGTCGGGGTCAGTGCTGAACAGGAGCAGGTCGGTGTCCGACCACTCGTCAGCGGGGAGCTCAGAGCGAGCTCGAGATCCCAGGAGGATCAGCCCGCGGACCGTCTCTTCACCGTCTGCCCAGACGACGATTCGCCCGAGAGTCTCATCCGGCGTCAATGGCCATGTTCCGGGCCGTGCCCGTTGCTGGCGGCATCCGCCACAACGTTGTCTGCGATGGTGTGCGGCACCTCGGCGTAGTGGTCGACCTTCCAGCTGAACCTCCCACGGCCCTGGGTGATCGAGCGTAGTTCGGTCGCGTAGCGGAACATCTCGGCCTGGGGCACCTGTGCCTTGAGGTGCTGGAAGCCGTCGGCCGCGTCCATTCCGAGCACGTGTCCGCGCTTGGACGTGATGTGACCCATAACATCGCCCATGAATGCCTCCGGGACCACCACGTCCACCTCGAGAATCGGCTCCAACAGCGCCGGTGAGGCTGCGTCGAAGGCCTTTTTCAGCGCCTGCGATGCGGCCACTTTGAACGCCATTTCGGAGCTATCGACCGGGTGGTACGAGCCATCGACCAGTGTGGCTGACAGGTCGACCACCGGATAACCGGCCAGGACGCCCTCGGCCATCGCCTCGCGGAGACCCTTTTCGACCGCAGGAATGTACTGCTTCGGCACCACGCCACCGACGATCCTGTTGCCGAATTCGAAGCCCGTGCCCATCTTCGTTGGCGCGAATTCGATCACGACATGCCCGTATTGTCCGTGCCCACCCGTCTGGCGCTTGTAGCGGTTGTCGATACGTGTCGCCTGCCGAATCGTCTCCCGGTATGCTACCCGCGGCGTCGTGGTTTTGACGGCCGCACCGAACTTCCGCTTCAGGCGGTCCACGATCACGTCGACGTGCGCATCGCCCATGGCGGTCAGGATCGTCTCTCCTGTGCCGTCCTCGCGCCGGATCTGGATGGCAGGCTCCTCCTCGCTCATCCGATGCAGCGCCTGTCCTAGTTTGTCGAGGTCGGCCTTCGACTCGGGCGCGATGGCCACCTGGAGCGATGGGGCAGGGAACTGCAGCGCCGCGAGCTCCACGGCGTGTGCCTTATCGGCGACGAGGGTGTCACCGGCGGCCGTGGAGGTCAGCTTGGCGACGGCCGCGATGTCCCCGGGCCCCACCTTCGACAGCGTCTGTGTGTCCTTCCCCTGGACCGATAAGAGGTTCCCCACGCGCTCCTCCTCCTTTCGGGAAGCGTTGTAGACGTGGCCCTGCCCGCTCAGGCTGCCGGAGATGACCCGGAAATAGGTGAGGCGGCCGACGAAGGGATCGGCGCTGGCCTTGAAGACCTGCGCAACGAATGGACCGTCGGGGTCGGGCGTGATCTGGGTGCCGTCCGTGGTCGCACGCGTGCCGACCTCGGCGGGGGAGGGAACGTGCCTGGCGATCATGGTGATCAGCTCGCGGACGCCGATATTCTTCGTCGCCGAGCCGACGAAGACCGGAACCACGCTGCCTTCACGGGTGCCCTTGTGAAGCGCCGCCTCGATCTTGGCATCGGTGAAGGCCTCGCCCTCGAGATACTTCTCCATCAGCTCGTCGCTCGCCTCGGCCGCGGCCTCGACCAGCGCGTCCCGTCGTGAATGCTCGATGCCCTCGAGCTCCGGAGGGATCGGCACCTCCTTCGGCGAGCCGTTCTCGTAGACGTTGGCGTGCTCCTCGATGACGTCGACGTACCCGTGGAACGATTCGCCTGAGCCGATGGGCAGGTAGACCGGCGCGATCTTCGGCCCGAACCGGGCTTTCAGCGCCTCCAACGTTGCGTCGTAGTTGGCGTTTTCGCGATCCATCTTGTTGACGAAGATCATGCGCGGCAGGCCGCGCGCATCGGCAAGCCTCCAGACCTCCTCGGTGCCCACCTCGACACCGGCCGATGCGTCCACCACCACGATCACCGCGTCGACGGCTGCCAGTGCCTCCACGACATCGGCCTGGAAGTCCGCGTAGCCCGGTGTATCCACGATCGTGATTCGCACCCCTTCGTGCTCGATGGACCCGATTCCAAGGTTGATGCTATGGCTGCGCTTGTGCTCGTCAGGGTCCCAGTCCAGGGCGGTCGTCCCCGCCTCGACGGTCCCGACCCGTGAGATCGCGCCGGCATCGAAGAGCATCGCCTCGGCGAGGCTCGTCTTGCCCGCACCACCGTGGGAGATGAGGGCGATGTTCCGGATCCTGTCGGGGCTGGTCGGCTTCATCGGTGCTCCTTGCGCAAGCAATGCCGGAGTCGCCGAGGCCGATGATGTTCGCCTCGAGCGATGGGAGGCCGGGGTTGAGCGCCATTATAGAAGCCGATTTAGCGGAGAATGGACCCCGATGGACCAACTCCTGATCGCACACGTCGATTACGTCACCGATCCTGGTGGCTCCCCGGACCCGATCCGCTTTCTGCTCGACGCGCTGTCGCAGCCGGGCTCGCTTGTCCTGCTCGGTATGGGGCTTGTCGTCGCCGTGCTGGTGCTCCTCGCGTGGGGCCGCTGGCGACCACTCGAGGTTGCCCGCACACGGTTCATCGAACATGTCGCGGGATATCGAGAATATCTGCCCTGGATCGTGCGGCTGTCCGTCGGTCTGGTGCTCATCGGTTCCGGGCTGTCGCGCGTGCGATTCCTGCCCACCATGGATGCGGACGGATTGTTCGCGCTGCTGCTGACCGCGACGGGCTTCCTTCTGCTTCTCGGCCTGGCGGTGCGACCGGCCGCACTCATTGCGCTGGGCGCCTACGTCGTCACCTTCGTCGTCAATCCGGAGCTGGTGATGATGCTCGATGTCGCCGGAGCCCTTGCTGCAGCCGCCGTCCTGGGTCCGGGGCGCCCGAGCCTGGACGATCTGCTGCGCGCGGCATTCCCGCGCGGTCCGGGGGCGCGAGCCGCCACCGTGAACCTTGCGAGCAGCCGCTACGACGACATCGTGCCGCTCGTTGTGCGGCTTGGCCTCGGAGGCGCCTTCGCCGCTTCGGGGATCGTGGACAAGCTTTTGATCTACGATCAGGCGCTCGCAGCGGTCGACCGCTATCAGCTCACCGCTGTTGTGCCGGTCGCGCCCGAATTGTGGGTGCTCGGTGCGGTTCTGATCGAGACCGCACTCGGCGTTGCCATCATCCTCGGAGTGCTGACGCGCTTCAGCGCCGTCGTCGGCTTTGCCGTGCTGACGCTGGCGCTCTTCGCGCTGCCCGATGACCCGGTCATCGCGCACGTCGGCCTGTTCGGGCTCTCGTCCGTTCTGGTCATTCTCGGCGCCGGCCGCTGGAGCGTGGACCGAGCCGTTCTTGCGCCACTCGGGGAGCGCGTCCGCCGCGGTTGAGTGTGCCAGCACGATCGGCAGGCAACGTGTGGGTTCGAAGGCTGTTGGTAGAATCTGGCCTCGACTGAGCAGCAACATCGCCGCAGGAAGCGCGGCAGGAGGACCGATGTCAGGCCACAGCAAATGGTCCCAGATCAAACGGCAGAAGGGCGCCAACGACGCGAAGCGCGGCGCGGTCTTCACGAAGTTGGCCCGCGAGATCATGACCGCCGCTCGGCAGGGTGGGGGAGACCAGGACGCCAACTACCGTCTCCGCATGGCGGTGGACACGGCCAAGTCCGCCTCGATGCCCTCTGAGAACATCAAACGCGCCATCGAACGCGCGACCGGCGGCGGGGCCGATGCGGAGCAGTACGACGAGGTGACGTACGAGGGACTCGGGCCAGGGAATGTCGCGGTGGTCATCGCCGCGATGACGGACAACCGGAATCGCACCGCGTCCGAGATTCGCAGCGTCTTCAGCAAGGCGGGTGGATCGCTGTCCACCGTGGCATGGCAGTTCGAACACAAAGGTCTCATCAGGCTCCCGCTCAAGGGCAATGACCCCGACGAGCTGACCATGGCGGCGATCGATGCCGGCGCCTCCGACGTCAGTGCTCCTGATTTCGGGGCGATCATGGTGACCACTGAGCCGGCGGACCTCGAATCGGTGCGCCGAACGCTGGCCCAGGGCGGCTTTGACGCCGATTCGGCCGAGCTCTCGATGGAGCCGACAACGAAAGTCGAGATCGGCGATGAGAAGACGGCCAGGCAGGTCCTTCAGTTCATGGAGCGCCTGGAGGACCTTGACGACGTCCAGAACGTCTACGCCAACTTCGACATTCCCGACGCGTTGATGGAACGGCTCGAAGCCCAGGTGGTTTAGGCGTCAGCCCGCCGCTTCGGTCGAGCGCCTGCGGCGACGGTTGGGTGTCCCAGACGCCACGGGGGCCTGAGTCGCGGCGCCGAGGTACCCGCTCAGCAAGGCGCCGACGTCCGGCACGGTCTCGTGGCGGAGACGATAGCGTTTGGAGCCGACGCCAACCGAGATGAGCCCGGCCGATCGCAGGATGATGAGATGATGATGCATGGTCGTCTTCGCGACGCCGAACGTTTCAGCCAGCTCCATGAGGGTCTTCTCGCCGTCAGCGAGCGTTCGGAGAATCCGCAGCCGCTTCTCATCACCCAGCGCCTTTGAAAGCCTCACCAGTCGCGGCGGCGGAGTGTCCGAATCGGCGGAGATGCTTTCGTCCGCCACGGGATAGATGATCAGAAGGACTTCGCCGAACTCAAGATATGAAACGAGCGGACGGTTGATGAAGCTGGGAACCATGACCACGCGATCGATGCCGGGCCGCGGGGCGAATTCAACGCCGTTCGTCGCGATGGTGACGAATTGGTCGACGGTGAGGTCGCGGGCGAGGTCGCGCTTGAGTTCTGCGTCACGCTCCAGGATCGGCATGATGGTCAGCAGCTCGGGCAAGATGACTCGCTCGGCCCACTGCTCGAGGACATCTACCAGCTCTGCCTTGAAGGCGACGCCATCGGTGTCCAGGATGCCGCGCAGGTAGTCGGTCCACGGCTCCCAATCGGGGTGTGAGGTACGCAGGAACTCCGCCTTTGCCTCCGCGCTACCGCCGATGGCGGCGCGGATCACGGCCGGTGGGGTCATGCGTCGGATCTCGCGAGCGTAGAACTGCACCAGGTGCAGCCGGATCTCATCCGCGTCGGTCTGGCGCAGATGCTTCAGGAAGGCGGGAATATCGCGCGGCGCGGGTGCGTCGTACGCGAGCCCGGCGAGATGAATGAACGTATCGGGGTCACCCAGCGAGACGGCGCCGATGCGGGCGAGAAGGTCGTCGCCGGCCCGCTGACGTGCGTCCCCGATCCAACTGCTTCCAATTTCGTATGTGTCTGACTCATCCTCGCTGAACGCGGTGACGAGCGACTCGAGAAGCTCGTAGGCCGGCGAGACCTCGATCGTTACTCCCGGCGGCGTGCCGGGACGGCGGGTCGGTGCCACTGCTTCTCCCTCTCAGCGTGCCAGCGTGCGAGTCAGGCGGCGCGGGAGAAGGGCTGATGGCGAGCGGGCTGCTCGATCCGCTCGCCGCTCAGCGAGGTACCGGCCACGATCAGGGCATGGCCGATCCGAATTCGCCAGGCGACGCGGGCATGAGCCGATCGTCGGGCGGGCAACGTTCTGAGATTGCTCTGGCGTTCCCGAATGAGGGAATCGAGGACGCCAGGGTTCGGTGGGAGCATCATTGTGGAGTACCGTCCCTTCGTCCGAATATTGCGACTTGTCCGAGGAATCTCGGACGAGGGGAGTATCGTACGATTATTGTCGATCGACGTCAAGCATCTCGACGCCTCGCGCTCAGAGTCCCTACCATGCCAACGTGATCACGCTCGGTATCGACCCAGGCACTGCCACCTGCGGCTTTGGCGTGGTCGAGTTCCGCGATGGGGAGGTCCACATGGTGGATGCTGGATGCATCCGCACCCCGTCCGAGGACACGGACGCGGAGCGCCTCCGCCAACTCCATGGGGCACTGCGGTCGCTCATCGGCGAGCATCGGCCGCAGCGCATCGCAATCGAACGCCTCTTTTTCCAGCGCAACGTGCAGACGGCGATGACGGTCGGCCAGGCCCGAGGCGTAGCCCTCCTGGCTGCGGCGGAATCGAATGTGCCGATCGATGAACCGACGCCGAACGAGGTGAAGCAGACGATCTGTGGGAACGGCTCGGCCGACAAGACGCAGGTCGCGTCGATGGTCCAGCGTCTCCTCCGCGTGAGCCTCGTCGGCATGCCCGATGACGCGACCGACGCGCTCGCGATCGCAATCGGCTGCGCCTACCGTGCAGCGTCCGAGCCGAAGGCGGTGATCGGGTGATCGGATCCGTTCGTGGTCCGGTCACGCACGTCGGGCAGGACTCCGCGCTCGTGGAGGTGGCGGGCATCGGCTACCGGATCGTAGCCGGACCGGCCTTGCTGGCAAAGTTGCGGATCGGTCGTGAAGCATCGGTCTTCACCCATCACCTCGTCCGGGAGGACCAGGAAGCGCTGTTCGGTTTTGCCACCATGGAGGAGCTGACCTTCTTCGAGCTGCTCATGACCGTCTCCCAAGTCGGTCCGCGCCTGGCGCTCGCCATCACGGCCGCCCATGCGGTGACCAAGCTCCAGCTGGCGATCGTGACCGACGACCCGGACACCTTCACGGGCGTCTCCGGGGTCGGGCGCAAGACCGCGCAGCGCATCATCCTGGAGCTCAAGGAGAAGGTGCATGCGGCCGGCATGGCGGCGGGTGGTGCGAGCTCGACCGATTCGGACGTGGTCGCCGCGCTTGAGTCGCTCGGCTACTCGGCGTCGGAGGCCCGGCGCGCCGCCAGCGCGGTGGCGGGGACCGCGGGAGAGCTCGACGTGCGCATCAAGGCAGCCCTCCAGGAGCTGGCTCGCTCGCGATGAGCGTTCCGCGCGACTGGAGTGACCCGAAGGTGGCCGAGCACATCCTTCGCTCTTATCGCGTCTGGGCCGTGGTCGGGTGCTCCACTCATCCGTGGCGCGCTTCGCACGGCGTATCGCGCTATCTGCTCAGCCAGGGCTATGGCGTCGTGCCCATCAACCCGAACGAGTCGATGATCCACGGCCAGCGGGCTTACCCGAACCTGGGCTCCGTGCCCTCTGATCAAAGCGCACCGATCGAGGTGGTCGACATCTTCCGTCGCTCCGAGCTTGTCCTGCCGCACGTCGAGGAGGCGATCGCCATCGGCGCCAAGGCGGTATGGATGCAGCTCGAGGTCTGGAACGAGGAAGCGGCACGCCTGGCGGTCGATGCCGGACTCGACGTTGTCATGGATCGATGCCCGGCGATCGACCATCCGACCATGATCGGCGCCCGAGGTGCCTGACCGCATCCGCCGGGCGCGCCCAGACGAAGCTGATGCGTTGAGTGCCCTCGCTTTCCGATCCAAGGCCCATTGGGACTACGGTGCCGACTTCCTCGCCCTGTGGCGAGCGGAGATGAGGCTGCATCCAGACGAGATCGCCCAGCACGAGGTGTGGGTGGCCGAATCGTCCGGTGGGGTCCCGGTCGGCTACCACCGCGTTCTCGCCGGGGATCCGGCCGAGCTGGAGGACCTGTGGGTGGAGCCGGACGCGCTCGGCGCCGGTGTCGGTCGCGGCCTGTTCGAGCATGCCGTCAACGTGGCGGTCGGGCTTGGAGCGTCGGCTCTCGAGATCGTCTCCGATCCCCACGCGGTTGGTTTCTACGAGCGGATGGGGGCGGTCGTCATCGGTGAGGTCCCGTCGATGCTCGTTCCGGGCCGTACCCTGCCACGGATGCGCCTGGATCTCCCGCCGCGCCGATAATTCGGCCGTTTCCCGGCAGAGTCGTCACTGCTGCGGCCCTCAGTCGCGTCGGAGCACGAGACCGATATGCCCGAACGGCGGACGTGGGTCGCTGTAGGTTCTTATACGGGAATTCTCCGAGGATTCCGCGACGAGGTCCCAGAGGCGGTTCTGGGCGTCGAAGCTGACCTCGTCGAGCTGTGGCCATCGGTCGAGCATGCGCAGACCGATCTCGTTGACGAGGTGCTGGATGGAGAGGCTGACGAACTCGTGGAAGACAGCGTTCGCCAGATCGGCAACCTGTTCGGCGGCCACGTAGCGGGCGGGATCGGCCAGCACGGCGTGTGACGCATCGGCATAGTGCCAGCCGATGTCGCACCAGATGTAGAGCGGGCGGTCGGGTCGCTCGGGCAGGGTCGTGTGCTCGTCGCGGGCAAAATCGGCGAAGGCGGAACCGGTGATCTTGATGAGCTGGAGCTCCCGTCGGCCGGACTCGTGATCGGTGATACGGACCGAGCCGTCCTCGTCGCGGGCGAGGTCGAGGCGGGCGCTGCCATAGTCACTCCGGTCTCGCGCAAAGAGGCGCGCAGATGCCTCAAAACCATCTTCGCTGGGGACCAGCGCGGCCGGAAATGAGAGATCCCGACCGATCATCGTCAAGAGCTCCATCTGGGGATACGTGTCGAGGAAGGCGGTACCGACCTCGAACAGCCATTCCTCGAGCGTGCGGGCATGGGCACGCAACGATACCGCGTGAATGAAGTTCTTCATCGTGTCGGTGGCGACCACCAGGCGGTTGTCGCCCTTTGTGTACGCGTCAAGGAAGACCTCGCCGCGCACCACCACCTCGATCTCGGCCGCAGCCAGCGTGTTGTCGCGGCCCGCGAATGGTGATTCGGGGATCGACGTGATGCCCGTCAGCGGTTCGGCATGGGTGCGGTACACCCTGACGTCTGCCTTGCCGTAGCGGATTTCGTGCTTCATGGTGTCACTCCTCCTCGCCGAAGAGCTCGACGGCTGCGTGACGAATCTCGGCCTCCAGTCCCTCTCGGCCTTGAACGTCGGAGTCCCATCGCAGCACCAGTTCCCGAAACTCGGGGTTATTGGAAACGGACGCAATGCGACGCGCGCCGTCGATTGGCCGGCTCAGCTCGCCGACAATCGAGGCCGCTGCATGCAGCGCTATCAATTGGCCCGCCTGAGCCTTATCCCACCCGCCCAGCTCGATCTCGCTCATCAGTCGGGCAATCAGCAGGGCGAGATCGGGCTCCTCCGCCCGGTTTGCCAGGGAAAGCGTCAACAGAGCGCGCGACTCCACCCCTTCCTCGATCAGCCGATGCGTCGCTCGAATCAACCCGTCGCTGTCCATCTCGCCGACCATCCAGCGCGACGTCTCCAGCGCAATCGCCTCCCGCAACTCCTCGGGCAGGGGGCGTGGGCCACGCAGCGCCTTCATCCGATCGCTCGCGATCAGGGCGACGTCGTCCAGCCCCCGGCGGAGCTCTGCGTCACGCTCGGCACGAAGCGACCATTCGAGGAGGGGGATGATATCGACGCGTGGCCGACCGGCCACGAAGACGACGAAACGAAATCCAAATCGGGATTCATACGCCTCGTTCAGGGCGATGAGCTCTTCGCCGACCCAGGTCTCGCTGGCCTGACCCTGGCCCTGCTCATGACGCGAGAGGTCCGATACGACCGTCGGGTCCGCACCGATGCGCGGGTGCGCGTCGAGCAGCTCGATCTGTTCCGCCTCCGGCATCTCGCGAGCGATCGCGCGGGCCGCGTCGAACAGGTCGTCTTCCGACTCGAATGGTCGCGCCTTCTCCAGTCGCGCCACGAATCGTGGCGAACGCTCGAACAGCGGCGCGATGATGCCTGCGAATCCATCGTCGTCGAGCGCATTCAGCTCCTCGAGCGTCGGGATCTCGGCCACGATCAGCTGCCGCGGTAGGTGCTCATCCCGAATGGGCTGAGCAGGAGCGGCACGTGGTATGAGCGCGATGCATCGGTGATGCGCAGGGCAAGCGCGGCGCTCTGGAAGAACGCATCCGGATCGTCCGCATATGCGCCGATGTCAAACGCGAGCTGGTAGTCGCCCTCGGAGAGGTCCAAGCCGTCGAGCAGATCGCCGATGCGACCGTCATCATCGGTGCGGAGGTCCGAGACGAGCTCGGGTGCGCCGCCATCCGCCATGCGGAAGAGGGCGACGCCGACCCCGGACGCGGGGCTGCCGCTCGCCAGATCCAGAACGTGGGTGCTGATGGTTGGGCGCGCGTCGGCCATGCGAACCTCCGTAACTGTCGTTGCATCATGCCCGATATTCGTGCCGCGCCGCGACCGTTGGCCACTGACCGGCCCTGCTCGGCGTATCCTCCGCACATGGCAGATCTGACGATCACGGTGGGGGAGATGCGGTTCACCGCGCGGTGGGAGGCGGCCGCACCGACTACCCGCCAGGCGATGATGCCATGGCTCCCCATCCGGTCGAAGCTGATTCACTGCAAATGGAGCGGCGAGTCGACGTGGATTCCGTTCGGGGAGGAGCGGCCGGCGGTCGGTTTCGAGAACCACACGTCGCACCCCGCGCCTGGCGACCTGCTCATTTATACCGGTGACATCAGCGAGTGCGAGATCCTCTTCCCGTATGGCGCCTGTAGCTTCAACTCGAGAGTTGGGCAGTTGGCGGGGAACCACTTCGCGACGCTCGTACCCGATGAGGGCTGGCTTGACCGATTGCGCACGGTCGGCCGCCGTGTGCTGTGGGAGGGCGCCCAGGAGATCGAGATCAAGGAGGCACCCTGACCGCTGACCTCACCATCGTCGGCGGCACCGTCGTCACCCCCGAGGGCTTGCGGGAGGTGGACATCTCCGTCGCCGACGGGAAGATCGAGGCAATCGGTCCCGAACTGTCAGCCGGCGGCGCACGCACCATCGATGCGACCGGCATGCTTGTACTTCCGGGCGTCATCGACGTGCACACCCACCTGCGACTCTCGGATGCCGAGCATCCGGATCGGTTCGGGCAGGACACCACCGCTGCGGCGCATGGCGGGACGACGACGGTCCTTACCTTCAACAACCCGGGGACCGGCATCTCCAACGAAGGGGCTCGTTCGCTGCTGGGCGGCCTCCACGAGTTTCGGGAACGAACGGCGGGGGAGTCTCCGATCGACTACGGGTTGTGTGCGGTCATCAGCGGGCAGCAGGCGGATCCGATCGGCGAACTGCCTGCGCTGATCGAGGCCGGGGCGCCGACCTTCAAGGCCTTCATGGTGTATGACTTCCGGCTGTCCGACGAGGATCTCGAACAAGCCATGCGCACGGCGGCGCAGCACGGCGGCATGCTCCAGGTGCACTGCGAGGAGCCTGCCATCATCGATCCGCTCGTCGCGAAGGCCCTGCGCAAGGGTCAGACAGCCTGTCGCTACCACGCCCTGACCAGGCCGTCGCGCGCGGAGGGTGCGGCGACACGCAAGGCGATCGAGATGGCGCGCCGCTCCGAAGCGCCGCTCTACATCGTCCATCTCAGCTGCGAGGAGGCGCTCGACGCCGTCGCGGAGGCCAAGGCGCGCGGTGAACCGGTCTACGCCGAAACCTGCCCCCATTACCTGACCTTCACCGACGTGCTCTACGCCGATCCCGACGAAAGCGAGGTCATCAAGCGCGTCATCTCGCCACCGTTGCGGACGGATGATGATGTCGATGCCCTGTGGACGGGCCTTCGCGACGGCATTCTCGACGTGGTGGCCAGCGACCACGTCGCCGATCGCCTCGATCGCGAGAAGCGCGTTCCGGCGCCGGACTTCCCGGACATAAGCAACGGCGCACCGGGCATCGAGACGCTGTTGAGCGTCGTCTACTCGCAGGGCGTGGCCAAGGGTCGCAT
>JBBJNX010000309.1:0-3430 GCA_037721115.1 Candidatus Limnocylindria bacterium | reverse complement strand
ACGCGGTCGTGCGCCTGGTCCCCGGCGTCATCGCCGAGGCATCCCACAAAGGCGACTCCTTCGCATCCGGCCTGCTGGAGTATCCGCAGTACACCCGTCCGGAGACGTTCCGCGACCATACGGTGCCACCTGTGCTCCTCTCGGGTCATCATGGCGAGGTCGATCGCTGGCGCCGGCACCAATCATTGCGTCGAACCCTGCTGCGACGTCCCGATCTGCTCGAGGCCGCAAACCTGACCGACGATGACCGTGATCACCTGGACCGCCTCCGGGCTGGAGACGACACTCAGTAGTCCGTCCATCGCGGGGGCCCGCGCCTTGCCGGGTCCAGGCTGCCGCTGGTATACTCCGGGACGTCGCGGCCGCCAGCGCGGTCGCGTTTCCGTGTCGCCATTCGATAAGCCGCGGGTAAGCCCGCGATAATGAGGTTGCGCCAGGATGAACGCCATCAAGGAGCTCGAGCGCGAGCAGCTCCGCACCGATGTACCGGAGATCGCCCCCGGCGACACGGTTCGTGTGTCGGTGAAGGTGGTCGAGGGCACCCGCGAACGGATCCAGGTGTTCGAAGGCACGGTGATGCGAATGCGCGGGGGCGGCCTCAACAAGGCCATCACCGTGCGTAGGATCGCCAGCGGCGTCGGCGTGGAGCGCACCTTCATGGTGCATGCCCCGCGCATCGACAAGATCGAGGTGGTCCGTCATGGTGTCGCTCGACGTGCGCAGCTCTATTTCCTCCGCGACCGGGTCGGTAAGTCCGCCACACTCCGCGAGCGCCGCACCAACTGACGCGGTGGCCCCGATCCTTCCAGGACCGGCGGTCTCCCGTCCCGCGAACCGGCGGCGGACAAAGGTTCGCGACGCGCACATGCGCCACGAACGCGAGCTGCACCTCGCGGGTTTTCAGCGTATCGCCGGGCTTGACGAGGTCGGCAGGGGATGCCTGGCTGGTCCGGTCGTCGCCGCCGCCGTCATCCTGCCCGAGCGCCATCGGATCAAGGGCATCCGCGACTCGAAGGTACTGCCACGAGCGCGCCGCGAAGCGCTCTACGAGCTGATCCTGGACCGGGCCGAAGGGGTCGGCGTGGGCTGCGTCGAGGTCGAGGTGATTGACCGCATCAATATCCTCCAGGCCACCAAGCTCGCCATGCGGGAGGCGCTCGGACGATTGGCCGATCCGCCTGACCATCTGCTCATCGACGCCCTTCGCCTGCGCGACGTGGACCTTCCACAGCGCCCGATCATCGACGGCGACGCGATCAGCGCCTCCATCGCCGCCGCCAGCATCGTGGCCAAGGTGACTCGTGACCGCATCTGCCGGGAGATCGATCAACGCTACCCGGGCTATGGCTTCGCACGGCACAAGGGGTACGGCACACGCCGTCACGTCGACGCGCTCGTCAGCGAGGGACCATGTGAGTGGCACCGCCGATCCTTCGCGCCGATCCGGCTACTGCTCGCGGGCACGCAGCTTCCGCTCGAGCTCGCATGGGAGCTTGTCGACGAAGACGCCCTCGGCCTCGACTGAGGCATTCATTCGAACGACTCGCCTCCCGCGAGGACCCACGGACCGATGGGAGATGCGCGCCATGACCTGGGCATTGCGGCCGAGCAGGCGGTAGCTGCATGGCTCGGGGAGGCCGGCTGGCGGATCCTCGCACAGCGCCTTCGCTCAAAGGCCGGGGGAGAGGTGGATCTGATCGCCGTTGATCCAGCGAACATCCTCGTGGCGATCGAGGTGCGCGCCCGACGGTCTGTTCGGGCCGGGACGGGCGCCGAGACGATCGACGGACGCCGCAGGGCGCGCATCGGTCGTACCCTCGCTGCGTTCGGCGCTGGGAGCGGCGAGCCACATCGTGGCCTGCGGGTTGATCTGGTGATCGTGGCACCGGTGCCCGGGAGCGTCACGCGCTGGCAGCTGCGACGGATCCCGGACATCGGCGCCTGGTAGGTCCTTGCGTCAGTCGCCGAACAGGCGCTCGAGCACCTTGATGGAGGCAATGTACGGCCTGCTCACGGGGTAGATGCCGTGGTGATCGGTGGCCCACTGTCCCTGGTAGTACGCGGCGAGCACCCGCGCACGATCGCCGTCGTAGTGGGCAAGGTAGTGGGCCAGCAGGCGGACCCCGGCCCTGACGTTGTGGCGTGTGTCCCGGATCTGAACGGGGGTGCCGAGCATGACGTCTCCAACCCATTCGGCAGTCGCCGGCATCAGCTGCATGACGCCCACGGCGCCCGCGTGGCTGACAACGCCCTGCTGCCAACCGGACTCCTGCCATGCCACCGCGAGGGCGAGGGCGGGGGGAACATCGTAGCGCCGCGCTTCTTCGACAATGGTTCTGCGGACGGTGTCGCGCTTGGTCATGAGCGCCTTCATCGAGGCCGGCACCTTCGGCCGCTCTGAAGCTGCCGGACCCGATTTCTTCGACGCCGCGGATTTTCCTGGAACAGTGAGGCGCTGACCGGCATAGATGCGGCTCGGATTGGTGATCCCGTTGGCCTTCACCAGCGCCGACACGGAAATGCTGTACGCGCGGGCGATCGTGGTCAGGTTTTCGCCTCGAGCGACCTTGTGGGTCGCGGATGCAGCGGGCTTCGGCGCTTTGGTGGCTTTGGGGGCAGCCGACGGTGATGCGCCGGGAATTGCGAGGCGCTGGCCCGCGTAGATGCGGCTCGCATTGCGAATCTCATTGGCACGCACGATCGCCGATACGGTGATGCCATAGCGACGCGCGATCACCGTCAGGTTCTGGCCTCGCTTCACAACGTGAGTGCGTGCTGCTGCCGGCTTTGACGCGGCCGCCGGAGCGGTCGGCGGGGCCTTGGCCGCAACGCGCAGCCGCTGACCCGCGTAGATCCGGTTCGGATTGGGCAGCTCGTTGAGATCAACCAGGGTCGCAACGGTGACACGGTGGCGCTTCGAGATGCTGGTGAGGGTGTCGCCCGGCTCGACCGTCACGCTCGGATCGGCTGCCAGCGCGGCAGTGGCAAAGATCGGGCTGACCACCACAGTGGCGACCAGGCCGGCGAGTGGGGCGAACCACCTGGGGCGTTGCAAGGGATCGTTCCTCCAAGATGGGGTTGCCAGCGGTGCGTGGCCCGTAGCACGGACGCATCACGACGCGGGGCGGATGCTAGGAGCGATCCGAGGAGGGTCAAGGTACCTGCGGGTGGCCGGGGAGTACTTCGGTACCGTGCGGTGAGGTGAGAGATGGGGGCTCCGGAACGAGTGGATCAGCAGCCCTCTGCTATACTCTGCGACCTCGTGCATTCGTGCGGGAACCCAATCACACACGCTTGGCTGATCTCGCCGTGTCCTCGGTGCCGTTCTGTGACTCTCGTCGCACGCGGTGGATCGTGAGAACCGATGTTGAGCGGAGGAACGAACCGGAGGTACTTCTCTTGGCTGCCACCAGCATGAAGCAGCTGCTCG
>JBBJNX010000308.1:0-3442 GCA_037721115.1 Candidatus Limnocylindria bacterium | reverse complement strand
TCGTCGACATTAATCTGCTGCCAGCGGCCCTGGTACCTCGCCAGCACATCGGGATGCTGCTCGAACAGGAAGACGGTGCGCATCAGGAGATCGTCGAAGTCGACCGCATCGTCCTCCCCGAGCTGACGTTGGTAGGCCTCGTACACGCGGCCGGCGGTCTCGTCGTAGTAGTTCGCCGACTGCCGCTTGGCGGTGGCGACATCAGCCAGCTCGTCCTTGCGTTGACCAATCCAGGCCAGCATGCCGTTCGGGCTGAAGCGCTTCTCGTCGAGGTCCAGCCGGCGCAGCACGGACTTGACCAGCGCGACCTGGTCCGCACGGTCGTAGATGGTGAAGCTCCGGGTGAGACCGATGGCGGCGCCATCGCGCCGCAGGATCCGGGCACAGATCGAATGGAAGGTGCCGATGGTCGCCTCGCGTGCCGCATCGGTGCCGATGAGGCCCGCGATCCGCTCGCGCATCTCACCGGCAGCCTTGTTGGTGAAGGTGACCGCCACGATCTGCCACGGCTTGTAGCCCGAAGCGATCAGGAACGCCACCCGATGGGCGAGCACGCGCGTCTTGCCGCTCCCCGCTCCCGCCAGGATCAGGAGGGGGCCTGACAGGTGCCCCACCGCTTCGCGCTGAGGCGGGTTCAGCCTCGCCAGGATCTCTTGGGGAGCGAGGCGAGGTGCGGGCGTGGTCGCGGCGGCATCGGGCATGCTACCGATTCTAGAGGCGGTGCCCGCCCCACGCAGGGAGCGACCAGACCCGCGATGCGAACGGCGCTACGGCGTGCCTATGAGCAGCTTCATGCGCGCCTCCGCGGCCGCAGACACCGCACTGGGTCCACCGATGACCGTCAGCCGATGGGAGCCAAGGCGCAGCACCTCCTGGCCCGTGGCGAGCGGCACTGATGTCCCGGCAACCAGGAGCATTGGCAGACCCGCCTTGCCGGCGGCCGCTCCTCCTGTCATGGCATCTGCGAAACCGGTGCCCGTGGCGACGTATGCCGTCGACTTCGTCCAGAACGCGCGCGCGACGGCAGCGCCGGTGCCATAACGATCTGGACCCCAAATGCGCGTCACCGGACCGGTCGTATAGGCATCGAGCGCCGCACCAACCGACGAGCTGATCGCCGATGTCCCTCCCAGGATGTAGACGCGCTGCGGCTTGAGCCGGGCGAGCTCGTTCTTTATCGACTGGGGCAGGACGTCCCGAGAGGTCAGCAAGAGCGGCGAATCGAACAGCGCCGCGGCCGGCGCCCCGGTCAACGCATCGGCAAAGCCGCTCCCTGTGGCGATGAATGCGGCCGGAACGCCCGCGTCGTAGTAGGAGGAGCTGATCGCTGCGGCTGTGCCGTACCGATCGGCGCCGGCGACGCGACGGACCGCACCGGTCGACGCATACGGCACGAGCGCTGTCCGGACGCTCTCCGAGATGGCGCTGGTACCTCCAAGCACTACGATCTCTGTCGGATTGAGAAGGTCGAGCTCCGTGCGCGTGGCAGCCGGGATCTGCCCCTTGGTCACGAGCAGCATGGGACTTCCGAGATGACCAGCCGCCGCACTGCCGGCAAGCGCGTCCGGGTAGTTGGCGCCCGTTGCCACGAAGACCCGGAAAGCGCCAGTGGGGAAGGCGGATCGGCTCACGGCGGCAGCCGTCGCATATCGGTCGCTGCCAAAGACGCGGGAGACCACCGGCATCGACGGGCTGATGCGGATCACGCGATCATCGCTGCCGTTCGAGGTCGTGACGTACAGCTGGCCGCCCGGTCCGGACACCATCCCGCGCAAGCGACCCCAGGCTTCGTTGAACTGTACGGCGGGCGCGCCGAGCGCCGTGCCCGCGTCGTTGATGGAGAAGCGCCGCACATCGCGTTCCTTGAGCGTGCTGACGAACAGCTGCCCGTTGTGGTCAGCCCACTGCGAGCCGCCTGCGAACGCTGCGCCCGAGGTTGCAATCGTCGAGCCGCCCGATGACCAGGCCGGGTTGCGGTAGCCCGTCGCCGGTCCACATCCGCCGGTCTGATACGGGGAACCTGACCCGGTGTAGCACGGCCAGCCGTAGTTGCCGCCCGCCACGAGAAGGTTGATCTCGTCATTGACGTCCGGCCCGTGCTCGACGGCGTAGACCTGCTTCGTGCCGGGCCGGAAGGCGATGCCCTGCGGGTTGCGATGCCCCATCGAGTAGACGGCGTTCCGGGTTCCGGCGATGACCGGGTTGTCGGACGGCACGGTGCCGTCGCGATTGATGCGCAGGACCTTGCCGTTCAGGCTGTGGCGATTCTGTGCCAGCGGCGCCTCGGCCGCGTCGCCCATCCCGATCCAGAGCTTGCCGAACCGGTCCATGTCGAGCGCGCAGCCATTGTGTGTCGTGTTGGCGCGCATGCCGCTCAGCAAGACCCTGAGACCTCCCCAGCTTCCATCGGCGGCGAGGGTGTATCGCAGCACCTGGTTCACCCAGCTCCCCGAGATCTGGCGCGATGCACAGACGTACACGAAGCGATTGGTGGCGAAGTCGACGTCGACCGCGATGCCCATCAGGCCCGATTCACCTTCGGCACGAACCGATGGAACGATGATGGTCCGGACAAGCGTGGCGCCAACTGTACCGCTCGAGTACACGCGGACGCGGCCCAGGCGCTCCGTGACGAGCATCGTGCCGTCGGGCACGAAGGCGATATCCCAGGGGATGACGAGGCCGGCCGCGATCGTCGCTGTGGCCATCGATGGCGCCGCGGCAAGCGCGGCCTGGGGCACGACACCCCCCGAGATGACAAGGATCAGCGTAAGGACGATGCTTCGCCGTCGTAGGTGCCCGGGCATGTCGCTCCAATCAAGGCGTGATGCTGTGGCAGAAGCAAAGTGTACGGAGGTCCGGATGTGCTGCGAATCACCCAATCGTCTCATTCGCGCACGACGAAGGGCCCCGGCCAAAGCCGGGGCCCTTCGCAATCAGTGCGAGGTTGGGGACCTAGAAGTCCATCCCGCCGCCGCCGGGAGGCATGCCCATCGAAGACTTGTCCTTCTCCGGAAGATCAGTGATGACCGTCTCGGTGGTCAGGAGCAGGCCGGCAATCGATGCGGCGTTCTCGAGCGCCGACCGAGTCACCTTGGCCGGGTCGATGACGCCGGACGCGAAGAGGTCGCCGTATTCGCCCTTCTGCGCGTCATAGCCGCTGCCCGGCTTGAGCTTGCGGACCGCCTCTACGACGACCGAGCCCTCCTGGCCGGCGTTGATCGCGATCTGCCGGAGCGGCTCCTCCAGCGCGCGGCGCAGGATGTTGACGCCGATCAGCTCGTCGCCGACCACCTCGACCTTGTCAAGCGCCGGCAGCGAGTGGATCAGGACCGAGCCGCCACCGGCGACCATGCCCTCCTCGACGCCCGCACGGGCGGCCGACAGGGCGTCCTCGATGCGGTGCTTCTTCTCCTTGAGCTCGACCTCGGTGGCCGCGCCG
>JBBJNX010000018.1:0-12896 GCA_037721115.1 Candidatus Limnocylindria bacterium | reverse complement strand
CACGGCAGGGCGTCGATCGGCGCGGTTAGCTTAGTCACTTAGCTAAGTCCGCCATTCTCGCCCTCAGGCCCGGCCTCGGGACGCCAAGCGTGCCCCCAGGGGTCGCAGGCCCGCCGCTTGCGTACGGTCACGCGTGGAATGGCAGCTCTTCAGGCGGCCGATGGTGGTGGCGGCATACGCGGTGAACCTGGGGGTGCGCGCGCGGCGCGGCATTCTTGGCCGCAAGCGGCATCCCGGATCAGCTGCGGACATCGTCCGAGCGTGCATCGACGATTGCTGGGACGGGACTCATTACCGTGCCAGTCCGGGCTACTTCAGGCAGTTCTGGACGCGGGACCTGAGCTTCAGCGCTCCGGCGCTGGCGCGGCTCTCGACGCAGCATCGGGGTCGGGTGATTAGTTCGTTCGACTGGGCCATCGGCACGTGGGAGCGGCGGCGGAGCCACGTCACGACCACCATCCACTTCTTCGACCAGCCGGTCGACGTCTTCGACTACGGCGTCGATTGCCTGCCGCTCATGCTGGCCGCCATGCGGCGCATCGGCGCAGCGGAGCTCCTGGAGCGTCATCGACCGTGGCTCGAGGGGGAGGTGCGCCACTTCATGGACCAGGTGGTCGATCCGAAGACCGGCCTGGTTCGCAGCGATCGCAAGTACAGCGCTCACCGCGACACCATCGTGAACCGATGCAACGCGTTCGGCAACAGCATGGTCGCCCTGCTGGCCATGACCCTGGTCGACCTGGGCTGGGATGTTCCCGACCCGATGAAGCCGCTGGCGCTGGCGCCCCAGAGCATCCTGCTCGACCACTTCTGGGACCCGCGTGGTTTTTTCCGCGACTCGCCCGGTGACACGACCCCATCCGGCGAGGGCAACATCTGGCCGTTCTGGGCCGGCGTGATCACCGATCCATCCGTCCTGCGCCAGGCGCTCGACACCCTGGAGGAACGTGGCTACGCCGATCCGTACCCGCTCAAGTACGAGCCGGTTCGGAAGCCGGAGATCGAGCCGTGGTTCGTCCGAACCTTCATGCCGGACTACCAGGGCGCGACGGTGTGGACCTCGCTGGGCTCCATGTACCTCCAGCTGCTCCACAGCTTGCACCCCGGCCAGGCGCGCCTCGAGATGGACCGATACGTTGCCTGGATCGAGCGCGATGGCACCTTCTGGGAGGTCATCGACGATGAAACGGGCGAGCGGTACAGCTCCACCCTCCTGACGCACAGCGACGAAAGCATGCTCTGGTCTGCCATCTTCCTGGACCTGCTGGAGAACCCAGAATTGCCGCCGGCAACCATGCGCGGCCTGCCGTCGCCTGCGTGACCACGGTGGTCGAATCGGCCGACCGGATACCCACGCCGAGGGCGTATCGGCCAATCATTGGCCGAATATGCAGCCGTCGGGCAGAACAGCCCAAGCTGGCAGCCATCTGCTTGACCGATGCGCCCATCCGGTGGGTATTCAGCCACTCATTGGCCGATACGCCCACCTCGTGCATAACCGGGCGGCGCCCCTACGTCGATGAACTGCGAAAGGCGGAACGCGGATACGCAAGCAGGTTCGCCACTCGCGAGCATGGGCGGCTGGAAGCGAGCGCGCCTGGGCGGAGTAGGATGCCGGTGATGGGTGCACACCGCGATCCGAGGCCGAACGCGCCCGGATGACCTCGATGGGGGAGGATCGACTGGTGGCGGCGCTCGGGCAGGCGCTGAAGCGGCCGTACGTCGTGTACCGCAACGTCGCCTGGCTCGAGAAGCGGCCGGGAGCAGAGCCCCGCGATGGCGAGGCGGATGTCGTCATCGGCCACCCGGAGCTTGGCGTGATGGTGATCGAGGTCAAGGGCGGTCGCGTGCAGCGCATCGGCGGCAGATGGGAATCCGTCGATGGCAGCGGCACGGCTCATAAGATCAAGGACCCGTTCGCGCAGGTGACCCGGCTGATGCACGGGCTCAAGCACAAGTGCGCGGACATGCCGGCCTGGCCCTCGCACGATGTCCGCTTCACGCGTGCCGTGTGCCTCCCTGACGGTGCCTACGATCGGGGCATGACGCCGGATGGCCCGCGCGAGATCGTGATCGATCACGACGACCTGGACCGGGTGGGGGAGCGGATCCGGGCGATCTTTGACTGGTGGAGCGCATCCGGCGATGCCGTCACGGACGGCGGACCGCCGCGGGCCAACGGCATTGCCGCGCTCCATGAGCTGCTGGCGCAGGACCTCGAGATCGTCTCGCCGCTTGCCGCGAGCGTGGCGGCCGACGAGGACCGGATTCGCCTCTCGGCCCAGCAGTTCGGCGCTCTCGACATGCTCAGCAGTCAGCGCCGCGCGCTCATTCTGGGCGTGGCGGGCTCCGGCAAGACGCTGCTCGCCGCTGAGAAGGCGCGACGGCTGGCGGCCCAGGGATTCGAGGTCCTCCTGACCTGTTTCAACCGACCCCTGGCGGAGCACCTGGCCGTGACGATCGGCCGTCTTGACCGCATCACGGTCACCACGTTCCATCGGCTTGCGGAGCGGCTGGGCGCCGAGGCCGGCCTCATCGGCCCGAACCCGACCCATGACGCCGCGTATTTCGACGGCCTTCCCGACGTGCTGGATCGGGCGCTGCGCCTCCTGCCGCAGCATCGGTATGACGCCATTGTGGTGGACGAGGGACAGGATCTCGACTCGGTCTGGTGGCTGCCGCTCCTGGATCTGCTGCGTGACCCTCCGACCGGGATCGTGTACGTCTTCGCCGACGCCAACCAGGACCTCTATCACGCTCGTGAGCCTGAAGAGCTGGGCGTGGTCATGCCCGAATCGCCACCGATCTACCATCTGCACGAGAACCGAAGATCCAGCCGCGCGATCCACGCATTCGCTCATCGCTGGGCCTCTTCCGGGACCGATGCGCCAGCGCCGATCGCCGTCGGGCCCGAGGGCCGGGCGGTCGAGATCTTCACCTACACCGACGGTGCCGCCGATGAATGCCGCCGCGTCCTCGGGACGGCGTTGCGACGAGTGATCGACGCCGGGCGCGTGCCCGCATCCCATGTCGTGGTGGTCACGCCGAGGTCGCCGCGGTCGTCCTGGCTGATGGCCGTTGACGGTGCCCCGGTCGAGGCCTGGCCCTATCGGCTCATGCCCGAGTACGGGCCGGAAGGCTCAGTGCTGGCGGCGCCCACGAAGGGGAACGAGGTGCGCGTCGCGACGATCCACCGCTTCAAGGGACTGGAGGCGCCGGTGGTCGTGCTGGCGGAGATCGACGGGCGGATTCCCGATGAGGAGCTGGCCCCGCTCCTGTATGTGGGCGCCACACGCGCTCGCTCGCACCTGGTGGTGGTCGCGAGCGAGAAGCTGGGTCGCCGCTTGGAGATGGCGACTCGAATCTGAGCCGCCGGCCCGTCGGTGGCCGAACCGGTCCCTCCTTCACTTCGCGATCCGGGCAGAGGCGGTCTCGTTCGGTGAGAGAAAACTCGCCATGCGAGTCCATGCCGTACACCCGTGGTACGGGGCTAACGGTGAACGAGACACCAAGAAGGGCGAGCTCCGTCGCCACGTGACCCGCGCCACGGGCGCGTGGCTGGTGACGCCACTGATTTTTGTGCTGGCTGTGGCCCTGGTGGCGATCTACCTGTGCGGGCGAGCCGTGGCGATGGGAATCACGCGCTCGCAGTGCTGCGTCGGCCACTGCTGATCATGGGGATTTGGGCTGCGGTGGCCGCGGCCGACGCGACCTGGTTGCTGGTATTGCGCTGAGTGTCAGGTTGCGTCGTGCTCGGTTATCCACCGGGCGGGTGTCTCGGCCAATGATTGGCCGAATATGCGGGGTGTGGGACGAACGGCTAAGCTCGCGGCGGCTTGCTTGGCTGATGCGCCCGCCCGGTGAATATTCGGCCAATGTATGGCCGATACGCCCACCCCACGCATAACCCACCGCCCGCTGGGTCTGAACGGCCGCATGGACCTCTCCAGTGTGGGATTCCCTGACCTCACGGCACAGTCCTTGCTCGTCTGGCGAGCGACAGACCCGAACGAAGAAGAATGGGAGGCACGCTCGTGCTGATGAAACGATCAAAGACGACCGCATGGCTCGCGATGCTCGTGGGCTCGGTGATGGTGCTGGCCGCGTGTACCGCCAACGATGGCGGTGGCACCGGTGGTTCGGCGGCATCGAGTGGCGACGGCGGAGGGGCGACCGCCGATTATCCCGCTGAAGATCTCGCGATCATGGCTCCGGCCGATCCCGGCGGTGGCTGGGACAGCACCGCCCGCGCCATGCAGCCGGTGCTCGAGGAAGTCGGAGGGACCGGAGCCGAGGTGTACAACGTAGGGGGCGCCGGCGGCACCATCGGCCTTGCGCAGTTCGCCGAAGAGACCACCGCTGACCCGCACCAGCTCATGGTGATGGGCTTGGTCATGGTGGGTGGCATTCTCACCAACGACTCCCAGGTGACGCTCGACGACGTGACGCCCATCGCCAGCCTGACCTCCGAGCAGGAGGCAATCGTGGTGTCGGCCGACTCCGAGTACGAGACACTCGAACAGCTGGTGGAAGACTGGAAGGCCGATCCGACCTCCATCTCCTGGGGCGGCGGCTCCGCCGGTGGCACAGATCACATCCTGGTCGGCCTGGTTGCTCAGGCCGCGGGCGTCGATCCATCAGGCATCAACTACGTTGCCCACGCCGGTGGTGGCGAGGCGGTCAACGCCATCCTCTCGGGCGCCGTCACGGCTGGCGTGTCCGGCGTGAGCGAGTTCACCGACCAGGTTGAGGCCGGCGAGATGCGCTGGCTGGCCGTCTCGGGTGAGGCCGCCCCGGAAGGCATCGACTCGCCGACGCTCACCGATGCGGGGTACGACATCGTCCTCGAGAACTGGCGTGGCGTCATGGGTGCCCCGGACCTGAGCGATGCCGACCGCGAAGCGGTGGTCGGGCTCGTCACCGAGATGCACGACTCCGAGGCATGGCAGGCCGCACTCGCGGACAACGGCTGGAGCGACTTCTTCCAGGCCGGTGACGAATTCGAGGCGTTCCTCTCCGAGGAGAAGACGCGCGTCGAGGGTGTGCTGGCCGAGATCGGTCTGACCGGCAGCTGAACCGATGACGACGGAGGAGCGCGAGCCGAGGGCCGCCACCGCAGGGGGGCTCCTCGGCCCGCGAATCGTGGCGATCGTCCTGCTGGCGCTCGCCGCGCTCCTCATCATCTCGGCGTTGGGAATCGCGCAGGGCGGTGGCTACAGCGTCATCGGCCCCGCGACGATTCCGCTCGTCGTTGCGATCGGGCTGCTGATCCTCGGGGCAATCTTCGCGCTGCGCACCACTGTCCTTCCCGATACCGACTTGGCGGTGCATGCGGCCGATGAGGAGCGCGCGACGCACTGGCCTACGGTCGGGCTCACCGGCGTCGCGCTGGTGGGGTATGCCCTGGCGCTCGACGGTTTCGCGCTCGGTCCGCTGGAGGTGCCCGGGCTGGGATACATCTTGGCGACCGGGTTGTTCCTCCCGCTGACCGCCCGCGTTCTTGGCAGCCGCTCACCCATCCGTGATGTGATCGTCGGCTTCGGCATCGCCATCGTCGTGTATTTCGGGTTCACCCAGTTCCTGGGCGTGCGTCTGCCCGCCGGCCTCCTCGGGCCGGTGCTGTAGGAGGGGCCGCATGGATGTGCTCGGCGATCTCATCGGCGGCTTCGGGACGGCCCTGTCTCTCCAGAACCTGCTATTTGCCGCTGTCGGGGTCACGCTCGGCACGCTGGTGGGGGTGCTTCCCGGCATCGGTCCCGCGCTGACGGTCGCGCTGCTCCTCCCGCTCACCTACAACTTCGACGCGACCGGCGCGTTCATCATGTTCGCCGGCATCTACTACGGCGGCATGTACGGTGGATCGACGACCTCGATCCTGCTCAACACGCCGGGGGAGTCTTCGTCGGTCGTCACCACCATCGAGGGCTTCCAGATGGCCAAGCGTGGCCGCGGCGGGGCGGCGCTCGCCACGGCGGCCGTTGGCTCGTTCGTGGCAGGCACCATCTCGACGCTCGCCATCACGTTCCTCGCGCCGATCATCGCGAGCTTCGCACGAACATTCCAGCCGGCGGATTACGTCGCACTCATGATCGTCGCCTTCGTCAGCATCACCGCCCTCATCGGCCGATCGGTCCTGCGCGGCATGATCAGCCTATTTCTCGGCCTGTTCATCGGGCTCATCGGGATCGACAACCTCACCGGACAGTCGCGGTTCACCTTCGGGTTGCCCCAGCTCCTCAACGGGCTCGACGTCGTGGTCGTGGCTGTCGGCCTGTTCGCGGTGGGGGAGGCGCTCTATGTCGCATCTCGCTTGCGGCACGATAAGGAGGAGATCGTCCCCGTGCAGGGCTCGCTTCTCATGAACCGTGACGAGCTCAAACGATCGTGGAAGCCCTGGCTGCGAGGCACGGCGATCGGCTTCCCCATCGGCGCACTCCCGGCGGGCGGCGCAGAGATCCCGACCTTCCTTTCCTATGGCCTCGAGAAGCGACTCAACCCGAAGGCGCCATGGGGCAAAGGAGCGATCGAGGGGGTGGCCGGTCCGGAAGCCGCCAACAACGCGGCCTTCTCAGGAGTGCTGGTCCCGCTCCTGACGTTGGGCATCCCGACGTCGGCCACGGCGGCCATCCTGCTGGTCGCCTTCCAGATCTACAACCTCCAGCCCGGGCCGCTGTTGTTCGCCAATTCGCCGGACCTGGTGTGGGCGCTCATCGCCAGCCTGTACATCGGCAACGTGATGCTGCTGGTGCTCAACCTGCCCCTCATCCGGCTGTGGGTGAAGATCCTGGCCGTGCCGCGCTCGCTGCTATACGCCGCGATCCTCGTGTTCGCCACCCTGGGTGTTTACAGCCTGGCGAACTCGCTGGTCGACGTGCTGATCATGTACGTGATCGGCGTGATCGGGTTCTTCATGCGACGTTACGATTTCCCGGTCGGGCCCATGATCCTGGGCGTGATCCTTGGCCCGATGCTGGAGGCCCAGTTTCGTCGTGCGCTCCAGATCAGCCAGGGCGACCTGACCGTCTTTTTGACCCGGCCGATCTCGGCCATTCTCTTGCTCACCGCGGTGATCCTCGTTGTCGTGCCGTACGTGCCTCGTCTCCTTGGTCGCGGCGATCGCCTCGTCTTCGGGTCGGGCTCCGACGACTAGCAGCCGACCAAGCCGCGGTTAGCTTAGTCCCTTAGCTAAGCTAACCGGCCTGGGCCGCTCCCGGACGGGCGGCGATGATCGCCAGGATCTCGTCGCCATAGGTCGCCACCTTGCGCAGACCGATGCCCGGTACGCCCAGCAGCCCTTCTTCTCCGGTAGGCCGATGCGCCACGATCGCGGCGAGGGTCTTGTTGTCGGCAACCACGTATGCGGGCACGCCATCGGTTCGGGCCCGTTCACGGCGCCACTCGACGAGCCGCTCGAGGAGGGGCTCATCGTCGGCGGAGAGCGTGAAGGTCGCCGGACCTTCGGACGGCGTGCGTCGGCGCGCCACGGCCCCGGGTCGCAGCTCGCCGATGAAGCGTGATGGCCGCGCCCGCGCCTGGGTGCCCTTGACCCCAACTCGGTTGAGTGCCCACGACAGCACCAGGTGCCGGCGGGCGCGGGTGATGCCGACGTAGAGGAGCCGTCGCTCCTCGGCGAGCGACTCCGGATCGGAGGCGGCCTGGCGAATCGGGAGCGTGCCTTCCTCGAGCTGAGGCAGGAAGACGGCATCCCACTCGAGTCCCTTGGCGCGGTGGAGCGTGGAGAGGGTGACGCCTTCGCCCGCAGCATCGGCCTCGGCGGCGTCGCGGCGCGTGAGTTCGGCGGCGAAGTCGGCCACGGTGGCATCCGGATGCTCGACCTCCAGGCGTCGGGCGATCCCCAGCAGCGTGCTCAACGCTGCGTGCCGGTCACGCGCCTCGGCACCCGGTCCGACCGGCGAGGCTTCGTCGAAGCCGAGTTCGGAGCGCCACCGATTGATCACGATGCGCGACAGGCGTCCGGTCGCATCCGTCTTCAATGCCCCACGGGCAGCGCGCACGTCGGGTCGCGCGAAGAAGCGAATACCGCGAACGGTGAACGGAACCTCGGCACCGGTCAGCGCCGCTTCGAAGGCGACCAGCTGGGCATTCGTGCGCACCAGGATGGCGATCTCGGTGACGGGCACACCATCGGCGACAAGGCGTTGGATGCGCTGCACGACCGTTGTCACCTCCAGATCGCCGTCGGCGTGGGGGACGAGCTCGGGCTTCGGCCCCTCGGTGCCATTTGAGCGCAGCTCGCTTCCGGGAATGAGCCGGTTCGCGAGGGTCAGCACCTGTGGAGTGCTCCGGTAGTTCTGGCTGAGACGCACGACGCGCGCATCGGCGTATCTGTCGGCGAAGGTGGTTAGGTAGTTCGACGTCGCGCCGGTGAAGCTGTAAATGGTCTGGTCCGGGTCGCCGACGACGCACAGATCGCGCCGATCTCCGAGCCACAGCCGCAGCAGATCCTCCTGGAGCCGGTTCGTGTCCTGGTACTCGTCCACGCTGAACCATTCGTAGCGCCGTCGCACGAGAGCGATGGCCTCCGGGTCGCTCTCGTAGAGCTCGACCGCCAGGGTCAGCATGTCCTCGAAGTCAATGCGATTGCTGCGCGACTTGGCCTGCTCGTAGCCGCGCCAGAGCTTGGTGAAGACGTCGGCAGGGACCGGCGGCTCGCGTTCCGGCACATAGCTCTCGGGTCGCATGCGGCGAACCTTTGCCCACTCGATCTCATCGGCGAGGTCCTTCGCGGCTGTGAACCTGTATCCACCCGGAAGCTGCCTGGCGAGAGGACCGATGATCCGGAGCTTGGAATCCAGGACCTCGGGCAGTGGTCGCTCATGGATGAGCGGCCAGTAATAGGCGAGCTGCCGGCGCGCGGCGGCGTGAAAGGTGGAGGCCTGGACCTGCGGAAGACCGAGCTGGCGGAGCCGATGCTTCATCTCGGCGGCCGCTTTCTCGGTGAAGGTCACGATCAGCGCTCGTTTGGGATCAAGCGTTCCGGCCGCCACGGCGTACGCAGTCCGATGGCTCATGACCCTGGTCTTACCGGTCCCGGCGCCCGCGAGGATCACGACGGGTCCCTGGGTGGCATGCGCGGCGGCGCGCTGCTCGTCGTTCAGACCGGCCAGGATGGCCTCGGGATCCATCTGATGATGGTAGAGGCTGTCGGTTGCCGGCCGATTTGCTGCGCATTACGGGCCGGAATGACAGGCTCCCAGATTTTGACCCGTAGGACGTGGCCGATGGGCATCCGGCTTGCACCTGAGCCCGCATGGACGATGCCGCGATCCTGCTTCAGATCCGGGTGATCGCCGTGTCGACGCGGGCCGCGGTTCATAGTCTGAAGCCGGCTGATCCGCAGGTGGCGCGTGTCGTTCAGCGTGGCCTCTCGCTGCTGGAACGCCTTGCGCCGGTCGTACTCGAGCACGGCAGCGGTGCGGTGAAGCTGACGTTCGATCAAACGTGCCTCGAGCTTGCGTCGTTGGACGGTAACGAGCCGAAAGGCCGACCCCCCAGCTAGTCCCGCAGGTCGATCCGCCGAAGCGTCGGCTCCGTCCCGAACCCGACCTCGACGAGCATCCAGCCCGGTAGTGGCTCGCGGAGGTTCGTGCCCTGCACGGCGAGAACCTCGGCGACCTGGCGCACGAAGCCGCGAACCGCGTCGCGTCCATTCTCCGGCAGCTCGGCCACCAGCGCATTCAGGCGTTCCTCGATCAACCGCGCGGCCACCGCGGGCAGCAGCCCCTCGCGGTCACGTCGGACGAGCGCTTCGGCATCGGCGATTCCCTCGCGCTCCAGGGCGCCGATGAGCCTGCGGACCTCGGCGCCCTCGGCCTTCTCGAGCCCGTCGATCCAGCTCGGCCGGGGCTTGGGGGGCTTGGGCGGCTTCTGCTTCCCCGTCGTGGCGCCCGTCCGCGGAGCGGGTCGCCCGGTGGCTGTCGGCCTGGCGGCGCGAGCGCCAGGAAGCGCGTCACGGATTGCTCTGAGCGTGGCGAATGGACCCGTGAGCAGTTCCTGGCCGAACTCGTTCGTCTGTCGTGGATCGACCAGGAACCAGCCGGCATCGGCCTCGCGCACCTCGAATCGGTCGTCGGTGGTTCGATAGATGCCTGCCTGCTGGCGTACGAGCTTGTCGGGGTCCGCGGTCGCATCGGCCTTCGCGGTGGCCTTCGACTTCGACTTCGACTTCGCCGTTGACTTCGCCATGTGCCAAGCCTACCCGTCCCGCGCTACTCTGGCCTCGAAGCCGAAGCTCTGGAGAAGCCAATGACAGATCTCGCCGACCTCGAACAGATTCCGCCAATCCAGGTCTTCGAGGGCGTTCGCGTGCGGCGCGTGCAGGGCGACCTCGTCACGCTGGCGGTGGTGGAGCTGGACCCGAATGCCGTCGTGCCCGAGCATCGGCACCCAAACGAACAGCACGGGATGGTGATCACCGGCCAGATGGATTTCCGGATCGGCGACGAGAGGCGGACCCTGGGGCCGGGCGGTACGTGGCGCATTCGTGCCGATGTCCCTCACGAGGCACACGCCGGACCCGACGGAGCCGTGGTGGTTGACGTCTTCGCGCCGATCCGGGCCGATTGGGACGCCTTCCCCGAGCTCGACCATGCTGTCCCGGTCTGGCCTTCGTAATCAAGGGCCACGCAGCCGATAGGAACGGAGTGCTCACCATGGATCCCGGCGAACGGGCCGATTGCTACGGTCGCTCTGTCGACTGCTGCGCATCCCCGTCAGACCCGCGCGTCGCGCGTCGGTTCGACCGCGAATGGGGCGAGTGGGATGATGCGGACGGCTTTCCGCCGATGGTTGATGTTTCGGCGCGCCTCCTTGATCGGCTTCGCGATGCGCCACTCCTGCGTCCATCGGTGCTCGAGATCGGCTGCGGGGCCGGAGCGGTCAGCGCGGCGCTTCTCGAGATGGGCGCCCGAACGGTGAAAGGCGTGGATCTCTCCGCGGAGAGCGTGGAGGTCGCTCGCCGGCGCACGGAGGCGGCCGGCCTCGGGACGCAGGCCACCTTCGAGGTCGGACATGGCGCCGATGTTCACGGTGCGGCTCACGACTGGGTCGTTCTCGATCGGGTCCTGTGCTGCGATGGTCACCCTGATCGCCTGCTCGATGCGACGATCGGTGCGGCGCGCAGCCGTGTGGCGATCACCGCTCCGGAGTCCCGTGGCTGGCGGGGCCTCCTCAATCGGCCGATGTGGGCGGCCGAGAACGTGTGGGACCTCATGCATGGCGGTTGCCGCGGCTACGTCCACGACCTGCGTCGCGTCGAGCGGCGCCTGACCCAGGCGGGGTTCCGCCTGGAAGCGAAGGATCATATCGACCTGTGGTTCGTGGGCGTGTACGACCGCGCCTGAGTATCCTGTGGGCATGTCGCTCTATCGGCTCGAAGAGGATCCGCAATTCACTGCGCCCGTGCTGGTGGCCGCCCTCGAGGGTTGGGTGGACGCCGGTTCAGCCGGTACGACGGCCGCGGCGCAGTTGTCTCGGCAAGGCACGCTGGTCGCCACCTTCGACGCGGATGCCATCTATGACTTCCGCTCGCGCCGTCCGATGCTCGACATCGTGGATGGCCGGCCGATGACCCTCGATTGGGCCGAGCTGCGCCTCACGGCCTCGCGCATCGGCGAGCGCGATCTGCTCATCCTGAGCGGTCCCGAGCCCGATTACCGATGGCGCGAGCTTACTGTCGACGTGGTGGAGCTGGCGAAGCGGCTCGGGGTCGCCAGTTGGGCCAGCCTCGGCGCAATTCCGGCCGCCGTCCCGCATACGCGACCGGTCCCGATCCTGGCCACGGCATCGGCTCCAGGTCTGCTGCCCGAGGGTATTCGGCAGGGTCCGGACGGACTCCTCCGCGTCCCTGCGGCGCTGCTCTCCGTGCTCGAGCTGGCGGCCTCAACTTCTGGCATACCGGCGGTCGGATTCTTCGCGCAGGTCCCGCACTACGTGAACGCCACGTATCCCACGGCCTCGATTGCGCTGCTCACCGCGCTCGGGCGCCACCTGGGAGTCGAGGTCCCGGTCGGCCCGCTCGCGACCCGGGCTCTGGAGCGGCGCAATATGCTCGACGCGGCCGCCGCGAATGACGAAGACACAAGGGCCCATGTCCAGCGCCTGGAACTTCTCGCCGATGAGTCACGGCTCCCCGAGGGGGACGAGCTCATCGCCGATATCGAGCGCTTCCTGCGCGAGGGAGGCGACGACGAGCCCGATGACGGCGGCGGTTCCCGCCTCCACTGATCGTCCGAGATCCGCCCGCGGCCGTTCCCGCTCGCGACGCCACGCCAAGCCAGTTGGCGTTACGACCGATCGGCGGCGCAGATCGCCCCAATTCGACCCTTCCTCGGTCAAGGAGCCAACCCACCCTGGCGATCCGACCGAGGATCGCGGTCTCGTCGGTCACAACGCCAACTCCGTTGGCGCCGACAGCCGACAACGGCGGGTCACAGAAGCACGAGACCATTCGATGCCGGTTGCCGCCCGGCACGGAGCTCGGCGAGCAGCGCCTTCGCGCCCATCGGAAAGGCCGGCCGAAGCGTGGCGGCTCCATCATCGATCGCGCGTCGATTGAGGCGGGTATCGGCGACTAGCAGGAGCATGCACGAGATGCTGGCGGCCTGCTGCACGAGGATGATCGGTCGCACCTGCCCCTGTGCGTCGATGAGGCTCGTCACCGCTTCGACACCGACCTGGTGTGGTGGACGAATGAGCAGGGCGTCGATGGCGCGCTGTTCACGCGGATCGGTGGTGACAGGGACCTCGGTCCTCCAGGTCCATGCATCGCCGATGGCCATCCGCAGGCGTTCGAGAAGTCGCAGCTGCCCGACGTCGCGGAGCGGGGAGACCGCGGCGAAGGTCCGGATCGGAACATCGAGCCCGACGGCCGCGCA